>JBGTNB010000457.1:0-8225 GCA_041743285.1 Gemmatimonadaceae bacterium | reverse complement strand
CGGAAAACAGCTCGTCGAACGCCATGATCAAGAATCCGCCTGAGAGAATCGCCCATCGCGAAGCATCGGATTTCTTCTGGTTCACAGCCAGCATTGCGATAGCCGCCAGCAGCAGCGATGCGAGAATCATCAGCAAAGCAGAGTAAAAGGTCGCAAGAGTCTGCTCCCGACCGAGGGAAAAAATGGCCATCAGTCCCGGCACACGACGCTCGAAGCCAAACCGTACAAGTTGCGCTGCGACGCTGGCGCCAACGAGGCAAATGGCCACGCCACTCAACGTGCGCAAGAACGCAGTCCGACTCAGGTACAACTGAATTGTACGCATGTCCGTACCTGCTGGAGTCTTGGGCCGGGCTACGGCGTAGTCACTACGTGACGGAAGCCACCTGATGTATTTGCGCGCTGAAGAATCACATGGGCATGTACCCCGTCACTGCTGGCATCGTCGCGGCGCTGGGAAGGAACCCTGAGCTATGGGAGTGGCAAAGGGTTCTCTGCAATTCCCGCTGGAGGAAGCATCGCCTATCAATTCATCCGCCGGATCGTTCGAGCAGGGTCGGGAGGTAGACGCCGGTGCAGTCAAGCAGCACCCCGTTTGATCCTCCACACGCGCGTGCCACCGATCATGTAAAGCTCGCCGAATCCATCCTGGCCAAACGATACCGTGAAGGGGAGTGAAACGCCGGCCCACGAACGGTGGTCGGTCGCCGAGACACCGGCTACGCGAAAGCTTCGTAGCCACCCGCGACAGAAATCAGCATACAGATAGTGCCCTGACAGCTCTGGTATTGCCGAGCCCCGATAAACGTATCCGCCCGTCACCGAGCAGCCTTCATCATGGGTGTACTCGAGCACCGGCGACGTCAGCGCAAGTCCGCCGGCGCAAAGCGTGGCAGGATTGAAGCAGGCCGTACCCTCCATCAAGCGCCAACCGAAGTTGATCCCACCAACGTGCGATGGCACCACGTTCACTTCCTCGCGTTCGTCCTGACCTACATCGGCGATGTACATCAGCCGCGTTACCGGGTCGAAGGAGAATCGCCACGGGTTTCGCAGTCCTGACGACCAGATTTCGCTTTGGAGGATGGGATTGTCCTCCGGGATGGAATATGGCGTGCTGCCCACGTCAATACGCAGTATCTTGCCTAGCAACGAATTGAAGTCTTGCGCATTGTTATCCGGATCACCGCAACATCGGCCATCCCCCGGTCCCACGTACAGCATTCCATCCGGCCCGAAAGCGATCATCCCGCCGTGATGCTCGTTCCCCCGATGCGGAATGCTCAACACGATCCCGCCGCTCGCCCCCGCGACGTAGCTGCCCGGGGTGGATGAGAATCGCTCGACGACGACGTCTCCGCCGAGGTTTACGTAATAGACGTAGAATCTGCCGTTCTGCGCGTAGAGTGGATCGAACGCCATGCTCAGCATTCCGCGCTCGCCGGTAAAATTCACCCGCGAGGTGATGTCGAGAAATGGCGTCGAAAGTACCGATCCATTCTCCACGATCCGTATGCGGCCGTTTCGCTCGACGACGAACAGCCTCGGATCGTCGTAAGGCGCGGTGAGGAACACCGGCGCGGCGAATCCGTCGGACACCAGCTCGACTGCGAGATCGAGCGCGGCACCGGTGTACGAGACGGAGACCGCGCTCGCCGCACCGTCACCGACCGCCACGGACAGATTCGCCTGAACGGGAGTGTATGTCGTCAGGTTGCTGCCTACGGTAGACACCGCCACGGAGTACGACCCGCCTTCGAGATAGTGCAGCGAGGCCGCTCGGGTGATCGTCCGAGCGAAGTTTCCGGGCCCGGTGATCGTCACGCTGGCTGGAGTACTCTGCGGCAGACCGTTAATCGCTATGTCCAGAGTACCCGTCCCGGCCCCATAACCGATCGTCGCCCTTGCCGGCGTGGTGTCGGGAGCAAGTATCACCGTCTGCGTGGGCGGATCGGGACGATGCACGCGCGCGGAAGCGATCACCTCGGACGCGGTCAGCGTATAGCTCCCCGGGGAGAGCAGATCGATCGTCATCGAACCTGTAACCGTGCGCGAAAATCCACCCGGGCCGGTGACGACCACGTCCGGCACCGTTCCATCGGGAAGTCCCAGCACTTCCACGTCCAGCCGTGAGGTACTGACCCCGTAATCTATCTCTTCCGCTCGAGCTACCTCGTTCGACCTCACCGTCACCGTCTGCGCCGCTCGAGCGGGTGCATAACGCGATGCTCCGGCGCCAACCTCGGCCGCGGTGATCGTATAGACACCGGGCTTCAGCTCAACGAGGCGCCGCGACCGGATCAGTTCGAGAGTGAACCCGGCCGGTCCCGACACGTTCACCGATGCATCGACGCCGTTGGGCAGGCCGTGGATGCCGACAAGCAGCACCCCATTTCCAGGTACCGGCACGGAGGGTGCGTCGCCGCAGCCCGTGCCAAGCAGAAAAAGCGCAAAAACGGCCCGAGTCAGATGCATTCTTCATCCTGATTTCTGCAACACATTGCAGGACGTTAGGGAGGCCCAGGTTTACAACATTCCCGCCAGCAGGGTGGCGATCCCGAGAAAACTCGCAAACCCCACCACATCGGTGACAGTCGTAAGGATTATCGACGAGGATTGAGCAGGATCCTGCCCGAACATGGTCAGCAACGTCGGAACGAGCACGCCGGCCATTCCGGCGACCAGCATCGAAATAACCATCGAGACGCCGATCACCAGGGCAAGACCTACCGAACGGCTCCAGAGCAGCACACCGGCGGCGGTCGTCACCGACACGGCAAGACCGTTGATCAGAGCGACGCTCGCTTCCTTGCGTACGACGCGCGGCCATTGCCCGATTCGGATCTCGCGCATTGCCAACCCGCGCATCGTCACCGCCAGCGCCTGCGCTCCGGTGTTTCCCGACTGCCCTGCCACCACGGGCAGCAGTACAGCCAGCGCGGTAAAACGCGCGATCGTACCCTCGAACAGGCCGACAACCGCCGCGGCGAGAAATGCGGTCGCCAGATTGATCTCGAGCCACGGCAGCCGCTTCCTTACGGCAAACGAGACCGGTGAGAGAGCGCGCTCCTGCCGGCTCACACCCACCATCGCCTGCATGTCGCCGGCGACATCCTCCTGCGCCGTGACGGCGAGCGTGTCGGAACGGATGACACCTAACAGGCGTCCTTCGAAGTCCACTACCGGCAGGCTGGCCATCCGACCCTTGGTGAACCGTTCCACTACCTCATCCTGTGGGTCTATTGCCTGCACGGAAACCGGTGTTATGGCGAGTGTTTCGAGCAACGTGTCTCCCTCAGCTACCGCGAGAGTCTGCAGCGGCACCCGCCCAGTGAGCACTCGCTCTTCGTCCGTGAGAAACACATCGGAAATCCGGCGATCGCGAACGGCGCGAAGGCGAACCAGCGCGCTCTGTACGGTGGTCCCGGGCTTGAATCCAGTCGCCCGCGGATCCATCAGACGTCCCGCCGTTTCCGGCGGATAATCCGACATGATTCGCAGCTCGCGCGCAAGTCCGGCATCGAGCCTGTCGAGCAACTCCTTGCGCGGGCCCTCGTCGAGCTCACCCAGAATCGCCATGGCGCGGGATGGATCCATGCCCTCGACCACCTCCCGCGAGAATTCCGGCGGGAGCTCGACGAGAACTTCCGCGGCGATCAGGGAATCGAGGCGCTCGAACAGCGGCACTGCATAGCGGACCGGTTCCTTTCGCAGCAGGCGGGCAATCTCCTCGACTGGCACGTCATCGAGTAGCCGAGTGGCTTCCGAGGGGAATTCGCGAAGGTACTTGCGCGCCAGTTCGGCAACTCCGCTCGCAGCTTCGTTATGCATGGTCAGCCTTCGCGTCATCGGGATCCCCAGCTCTGTTCTCGGAAGACAGATCCAGGCCGGTGGACGCAGTCGCGGCGACGCCGGCAACCATCCCCGTCGTGCCTAGCTGGAACAGCTCTCCCAATGCTCGTGCCGTGAGCATGGCGGGGTTAGGATCCCGACCGGTCGCCTCACGCTCGAGCCTTCGCAGGGTTTGATAACGAATGGCACCGAGCAGGCGGTCTTCCTCGTCTACGACCGGCATGGCGTGGTAGCTGTGCCACCCGGGATGTTCCATAACGAGCGACACCGGCATCCACGCCGACAGGCGGTTTACGTTGCGGTGCATCGACGCGCTCACCGGGTCCCTCGGCCGCGCGAGCATCAGCTCCGGGATGTCGAGCACGCCAACGAGGCGGTGCTGGCGATCGATTACATACAGATAGTAGAGCAAGTCGCGTGCTGCGCGCCGCAGACGCTCGCGCGCGTCCGCAACAATAACGTCCTCGGGAAGTTGAAAGATCGACGGATCCATTACCGAGCCTGCCGTCCCCGCCGGATAGGGGAGAACGCGCTCCAACGGCTCTCTCGTGCCGGGAGCGAGTCCGGCGAGCATCCGCTCGCGCTGACCTGGGTCCACGGCACGAACGATACCAGCCACATCGTCGATAGGCATCGCCGTCAGAATTGCCGCTCCGTTCTGTGCCGCCAGGAGCAGGAGGCAACCGCCGGCGAAGGGTGGCGTCATCTCGCGCATTACGGCGGCAGCGGATTCCGCTGGAACAACGCCGAGAACTGCGGCCGCTCGCGCCGGCGGCATTCGCTCGAGTGTCATAGCCGCGCGCGACGGATGCGACTCGAGAAACGCGCGGGCGAGATGCTCCTCCGCGATCATGATGCTCCTCCCCTGACGACGAGCATCGACGTTCCTTCGCTGAACTGCTTGGCGGGAACGATCACGCGGCCGTCAGGCACCTGCAGAATGACCGCTGTCGACGTCATGGCGGTTATAACCCCTTCGACGCCGCCGACGCGAACGGTCTGACCGATGTCGAAGCTCTGACGAAGGTAGTGCGATCCGATTATGTTGCTCATCGCAGTTCGCGCACCCAGGCCAAATGCCAGAGCGAAACCGCCAAGCAGCGCGGCAAGCGCTACGGAAAAGACGGCGGTGAGGAGCGTTATGTCCACGCCCAGCTCGGCTACCGCGATTAGGGCTGCGGCGATGACGATCGACAGGCGTACGACGTGTCCGATGGTTGGCCCTATCGCCGTACCAGTGCTAGCCGCCGCCGCGGTCACTGCGCCCCTCGCCAGGTTGCCGATTACGAGTCCGGCGACCATGATCAGCACCGCGGCGAGTACGCGAGGAATGAACGTCGAGAGGCTGAAGACGGCAGAATTCAGCAGCGGCAGTCCGAGCGCGTTCGTCGCCGTCGCGATGAAGAAGATCAGTACTGCCCAGAACACGATGGCGCCGACGACGTCGGATACGCGCCTCTCCCGCGCAATGCCGGCGAACGATGTTCGAAAATCACGGCCGGGGAGCGCGCGCTCTATGGCGCGGACGGTGCGCACAGCCAGCGCGCGCAGGAGCATCGCCAGCAGTACGCCGACGACGATCAGGACTAGGGCCGCGACCAGGCGCGACTGGTTGGCGGCGAACCACTGTCCAGCATTCATCACTGAACTCTGGACATTCGTGGTAAGCTCGGTTTGCATCAGCGTCTCCATGCGTAATCGGGCTGTCGGATAGCGGCTAGCAGGTCGCGGGTCTCACATCATGCAGGGGGGTGTAGCCGGGCGCCAGTGACATCGGCTCGCCGCGACGCTGCTGAAATCCAGTCGGATAGCCGGTTCCGAAACCTGTAGGGCGCCTCGACTCTTTTACGGAGAAAGACCCTGGTGCTCGCTGGGAACGGGCCGTCCCCGGAGATCCGCTCTCCACTCCCCAACATCCAGCGGCTGGGCTTTCTCAGGCAGTTCATCACGCGGCCAACGATAATCGTCGGCGACTACACTTACTACGACGATCCGCGAGGTCCGAAGCATTCGAGGACAATGTTCTCTATCATTTCGACTTCATTGGAGATCGCCTGATAATCAGCAAGTATTGTTCGATTGCGGCCGAAACGACGTTCATCACCGTGGGAATCAAATAACGACAAGGTTGACTACCTACCCCATTCCCAATCTTCGGCCACGGGTGGGAGGCAGTCGACCCTCCATCGTGGCCGCGCCGGGTGGCGCCACGGTAGAGCGACTGGTGGCCGTTGCCTGGTGGGATTGGGATGCGAAGAAGATCACCCGCAGTGTCCGGGGCTATATGTTCCGGCGACGTCGTGTCGCTCGGCCAGGGCAAGTTGATCCTCAGCGTGACGCTCGCACTGCCTAACTGGAGATCCCGATGAGTGCCGACCCCGTCGTAGTTAGAACCTATCCGACCGAGATCGCCGCCGACCTGGCACGCATGGCACTCGACGCGGAGGGCATTACGGCGCTGGTCCAGTCCCAGGATGCAGCCGGGTTGCTGCGCGGGCAGGGCGTCGAACTCATCGTCAGGCGCGATGAGCTCGACCTCGCGCTCCGGATACTCGATGAGATCGACTCCGAACCCGCATGACGTGAACGAAGAACATTTGAAGCCGGCCGCAGACACTGTGATCGTTCACCTGATAGACGGAACCTACGAGCTCTTTCGTCACTTCTACGGCCTTCGCCGGGCGAAAGGTCCAGATCTCCCGTTAGGAGCGGTTGCCGGAGTTCTGCATACGATAGCCCAGATGATCGAGGGCGGCGCGACCCACATAGGTGTCGCAACCGATCACGTGATCGAGTCGTTCCGCAACGGTCTCTGGCCAGGCTACAAGACCGGAGAGGGCATCGAGCCCGCGCTGCTGGCGCAGTTTCATCCGCTCGAGGAAGCGCTTCAGGCAATGGGCGTAGCTGTATGGCCAATGGTAGAGCTGGAGGCTGATGACGCGCTCGCATCTGCGGCGCATCTCGCCGCTCCGGACAGCCGGGTGAGAAAGGTCTGCATCTGGACACCGGACAAGGATCTGTCTCAGTGCGTCGACGGTGATCGCGTGGTGCAGGTGGACCGACGTAGCGGTCAAATCAGAAATGCGGATGCGGTAGTCGCCAAGTTCGGCGTTGCACCGCCGTTCATCCCGGACTATCTCGCGCTGGTGGGGGACTCGGCCGATGGATATCCGGGGATTACGGGCCTCGGACCCAAGTCAGCGGCCCGCCTGATCAACCGCTGGGGGCGAATAGAGGCGTTCCCGGTCGAAGTTCTGGGGCCCGACCGCGACCTCGCGCTCCTCTTCCAAAACCTTGCGACATTGCGATTCGATGCTCCACTGTTCAGCGACGTCGAAGAGCTCCGGTGGCGTGGCACCACACCCGACTTCGAAGCGATTGCCGAAAGAACCGGAAATGCGCGTCTCCAGCCACGCGTGCTCGCAATGGAAAAGGCTTTGAGCTTGCCCGGCAATCTAGAAGGCTGAATGGCGCTTCCGATCAGGCTGCGACCCGACCGACCCTTCATGCGCTGAACATGGATATTTCCAGACTTGTCTTCCGGACCGCTATCATCCTTACGACCATCACGACGGTTGCGGGATGGATTCCGGCGGCGCACGCACAGGCCCAGAGGTTTTCGACCGCCGACTCGGCGCTGGTCGGGCGAATTCTGCTAGCTGAGGATCAGCGTGACACGTCGAGTGAGGCGCTCGTGCTGGGCTCTGGACATTCGGACCTGCGGATTCGCGCGCTCGCCGCGCGCGCGTTAGGCCGCACCAGGGACCCGGCCTTTGCCGCGCGAGACTCATTGCCCACGCTGCCATCGCCGCCTGTCTGGCCGGAGCCTCCGTGGCGGCTTCGGTACCGGGCCCTCAACGATCGGCGCAACGACTGTTCGGTGTTGCGGGCGGCGCTGGCCGACAGCGCCTGGCCAGTGCGAATGCGCGCAGCCGGCCTTGCACCACCCGCATGCGCGGCCGACCGACCGATGCTGGCCACCTTGCGGGGATGGGCTGACTCCCTGCCAACGAACGTTACCCGTCGGCGCGCCGGTTCGGTCTCCTGGCACGCCGCGGCCCACGGATTGCTCGCGCTCAGTCGTCTTCAGCCGGGTGAAGCCAGGTCGCGCCTGGAACGGTTCGCCGGCCATAGCGACAAGCACCTGCGCTTGTACGCCGCCCGTAACGCCGCCAATCTCGCCGACACGGCCATGCTCCGCCGCCTGGCACGCGATCCGGACCATAACGTGCGTGAGGCGTCGATAGGTGCCTTGTCCGAGCTCACCGGCCACGCTGATGATTCGTTGTTCATCCACGCTCTCGATGCCGGTGGCGCGCAAGTGGTCCGCGCGGCGGCACTGGCCCTTGCCGGCTCACCACGCGCCGACGCAC
>JBGTNB010000456.1:0-31598 GCA_041743285.1 Gemmatimonadaceae bacterium | reverse complement strand
TGGCTGTGGTCACGTCGCACCAGGCGTGCTCCGAAAGAATCATTACTAACGCGTGGAACTGTAAGCAGGCGTCAACATCCATAAGAACGTTGGCGTTCTCATTCATTTCCTCTTCTCTTGTGTACCTCTGTGTCCTCTGTGTCCTCCGTGGTAAAACTGCCCAATCTCTGAAGTAAAAGACAGCGCTTTGAGACGCGACGAGTGCCTGGACTAGGCCTACGGTTCCTCGCCGCGCGTCTCCTGCCATGTCTTGTACATCGCCATCTGCGCCGGACGATCCGTCGGCAGCTCACGGAGAGGCTCGCACGGCTTCCACGTACCGCGCATCGCGGCCGGGAGCTGCTGGTAGAGAGCGGTGCCGTCGCTCTTCCAGGCGAGCATCTCGTCGCTCACATCCTTGACGATCTTTGCCGGGTTACCGACCACGACCTTTCGCGGCGGAATTTGCATCTCCGACGGAACAAAGCATAACGCTCCGACGATGGACCCCGCGCCGACCGTCGCCCCGTCCATGATGACGGCGTTCATCCCGATCAGCGCGTTGGCGCATATGCGCGCGCCATGAACCACCGCGCCGTGCCCGATATGCGCAGCTGGCTCGAGCACTACCGTCACGCCGGGGAACATGTGGATGGTGCAGTTCTCCTGCACGTTGCAGCCATCCTCGATGATGATCCCTCCCCAATCGCCGCGGATCGCCGCGCCCGGACCCACATAGACGTCGCGCCCGATGACCACGTTTCCGGTAACCGCCGCCTGCGGATGCACGAACGCACTCTCGTGCACGACGGGAATGAAGCCGTCGAACTCATAGATCATGGGGAAACGGGAAAAGGAAAGTCCATGACAGCGGGAAACGGGAAAAGGGAAACGGGAAACGAAATTCTAGTGTGTTCGCGCGTTTCCCATTTCCCATTTCCCATTTCCCGCATTTCTGAGTCTTGTCGTTTCCCTCTCCCCATTCCCGATTCCCGATTTCCCATTCCTCAGACTCTCTCCAAAACAACAGCATACCCCTGCCCCACACCGATGCACATCGTCGCCAGTGCATAACGCTTTTGTTGCCGGTGGAGCTCGTGCACGGCAGTCAACGCCAACCGCGCCCCGCTCATGCCAAGCGGATGGCCGAGCGCGATAGCCCCCCCGTTAGGATTGACGCGGGGATCGTCGTCGGCGATCTTCAACTCGCGCAAGCAGGCCAGCGACTGCGCGGCAAACGCCTCGTTCAGTTCGATTACGTTCATTTGCTCGAGCGACAAGCCGGCCAGCTCGAGCGCCCGCCGGGACGCCGGCACCGGGCCCATCCCCATTATCCGCGGCTCCACACCGGCGGCCGCGCTGGCGACGATACGCGCCCGCGGCGTGAGCTTCATGTCGTTCACCACCCCTTCCGACGCGACCAGCAGCGCCGCCGCGCCATCGTTCAAACCTGACGAATTCCCCGCCGTCACCGACCCCTTGCCGTCGGTACGAAAAGCCGGCTTGAGCTTGCCCAGGATTTCGACCGTGGTGCCCGGGCGAATGAATTCGTCCTGATCCACACACTGTGGCTCTCCCTTCTTCTGCGGAATTTCGACCGCCACGATCTCTTCGCCGAGTCTCCCCGACTCTCGCGCCGAGGCGGCCTTCTGCTGCGATCGCGCTGCGAACGCATCCTGGTCCTCACGACTCACTCCGTACTGCTCGGCGACATTCTCCGCAGTCTCGCCCATCGAATCGGTGCCGTATAATGCCTTCATTCTCGGATTGACGAATCGCCAGCCGAGGCTCGTGTCGAACAGCTGAACGTCGCGCCCGTAAGCGCTTGACCCCTTGGACATGACGAACGGAGCGCGAGTCATGCTCTCCACGCCGCCAGCAACGTAAAGTTCCCCCTCGCCAGACTTGATTCCGCGCGCGGCACTTGCGACCGCACTCAGTCCGGATGCGCAGAGCCGGTTCACCGTCTCGCCAGGCACGCTGAACGGCACACCGGCGAGCAGCAGGGCCATGCGCGCGACGTTGCGGTTGTCCTCGCCCGCCTGGTTGGCGCACCCAAGTATCACATCGGTTATGCGCGCCTGATCGAGATCCGGGTGGCGCGCCAGCAGCGACGAGATCGCGTGCGCGGCCAGGTCATCCGCGCGCATCGCGCTCAACGAGCCACCGAGGTTGCCGACCGGCGTGCGTACGCCGTCGACAATGTATGCCTCGCTCACGCCAGCCCCGCCGGAAAGTGCTGCTTGGGCGTGCGATACACCGTGCCGCGGAAGTGAGCGACTATTCTCTCGTGCTGGTTGCGCACTGTGACCTCGCAGAACCCCAGCTTGTTGGTCGTGCTCTGCTCGACGGCCGTTGCAGTGATCGAGTCCCCCGATCTGACGGCAACCGGATAGCTGATGGTGCAGTCCATGGCCACCGAGATGAAGCCTCCGGTATTCGCCGCGAACGCCAGTGCGCTGTCGGCCAGCGAATAGGCGATGCCGCCGTGCGCCGTCCCAAACCCGTTTATCATCTCGTCGCGCACCGTCATGCGAAGCACCGAGCGTCCCGGGGCGATCTCCAGCACCTCCACGCCCAGCCACCGGGAAAAACCGTCGACGGCGAGCATCTTCTCGACCACGGCGCGGGCGAGCGTCATCCCGTCAGGCGAAACGGCGCTCACTGCAGCAGCCTCCCGCCGGCTCGTGCCACACGGCGCAACAACGGACTGGGACGATAGCGGTCCTCCCCGTACTCGGCCTGCAGCGCCTCGATGCGCGACAACACTTCCGCGGCTCCGATCTCGTCGCCCCAAGCCAGTAGCCCCTTCGGGTAGTTGACACCCTTCGTCATCGCCAGCTCGATGTCGGCGGGCGACGCGATCCCCAGCATAACCGCGTCCACCGCGTCGTTGACCAGCATCGCGACAATCCGGTCGACGATCGCCCTGCCTGACTTCTCATCCTTGTTCGCCTGTGTATTCACCGCGCCCTCGCGGTAGTCGTAAAAGCCGCGGCCCGTCTTTCGTCCGAGTAGCCCCGCCTCCGCCAGTCGTTGCTGGATTACCGACGGCCGGTAGCGTGGATCGTAGAACATCGCCGCGAACACCGACGAAGTCACCGCGAAGTTGACGTCGTGACCGATCAGATCCATCAGCTCGAACGGCCCCATGCGGAAACCACCCAGCTCGCGCATCGCCCAGTCGATCGTGGCGCAGTCGGCTATCCCTTCCTCGAGCATGCGAAGCGCCTCACCGTAAAACGGCCGGGCAATGCGATTGACGATGAACCCCGGTGTGTCCGACGCGATCACTGTCGTCTTTCCCCAGCTGTCCACCAGCGCACGAGTGCTGGCAGTCACTTCATCCAGCGTCGTTATGGAAGGAACGATCTCCACGAGCGGCATCACCGGCGCCGGATTGAAGAAGTGCACACCAACCACCCTGCCGGCATGCTCTCGGCCGGAGCCTAACGCCGCGATGGAGAGAGAAGACGTATTGGAGGCGAGCACCGCATCGGACGGCACCACCGCCTCCAGTGCCTCGAATACCGTCCGTTTGACAGCCAGGTCCTCGACCACCGCCTCGATGATCAGCTCGCAGGGAGCGAACGCGGATGTCTTCCCTCCCTCGACTCCGGCGATGTAAGTGAAGCGCGCGAGTGCCGCGCCGGCATCAGCCGTTGTAAGGCGCCCCTTCTCGATCTCCCGCGCCATCGCCTTCTCGTGGCCACGTTTCGCCCGGTCGATCGCCGCGGCTTGCGCATCCGCCAACACGACCTCGTGGCCATGCACCGCCGCGACCTGGGCAATGCCGGCCCCCATCGCTCCCGCTCCCACCACGCCTACTACGCCCTTGCCTTGCGTCACCCAGCCTCACGAGCCCTTGAACTTGGGCGGCCTCTTCTCCCGGAACGCGCGCACGCCCTCGGCATAGTCCTTCGTTCGACCCGCCTCCTGCATCGCCTCGGCCTCCACCTCCAGTTGCGCATTGAAGTCGTGGGTGAACGAACGATTCAACGCGCGCTTGGTTAGTCCAAAACCGCGCGTAGCCTGCGACGCCAGCGACTTCGCCATGTTGAACGCCGTGTCGTGCAATTCATCACGGGGCACCACATCCCAGATGAGCCCCCACTCCATTGCCTTCTCCGCCGAAATCTTCTCGGCAAGGAAGAACATCCCCGTCGCCCGCTGCAATCCAACGTGCCGAGGGACGAAGAAGGTTCCACCGGTATCGGGGATCAACCCGAGTTTGGCGAAGCTCTCGACGAAGCTCGCATCCTCGGAGGCGAGCGTAATGTCGCAGGCAAATGCCAGATTGGCCCCGGCACCGGCGGCCACGCCATTTACGGCGCAGATCACCGGCTTCTCGAGGTTGCGGATTGCCCGGATAATTGGATTATAGCTCGACCTGACGATCTCGCTGATGTCGGGCATTGCCGCGTTGCCCTGTGGAAGCGCTTCGGTCAGGTCCTGGCCAGCGCAAAAGCCGCGGCCGGCACCAGTGATCAGGACTGCACGGACGGCGGAGTCGCTTTCAGCGTACGCCAGCGCCCGCTGAAGTTCGAGCGCCATCGCGCGGTTGAAGCTGTTGAGCACGTCGGGACGGTTGAAGGTGATCGTCAACACGCCCTCGGCTGCATCGACCGCAATTAGTTGGTACGTCATGATTCAAGATAATTCCTGAGTCTGGCTGGTGGATGTCACTTCCGCCGACGCGAGCTGACTTGCGCAATCGGTCCGAGACGTAGATGGCGTAACGTGTGCCACGCGGCACGATAGCCAGTCAACAATTGTTCCATAAACGGTCCAACGTCTCTAGTCCCTAAGACGCGGGACGCGGGAAGGGACGGGACGAGGGACGGGGGGACGAGCGAAGCGCGTCGTGGGAGAGCGCCAACCGCTGTCACTCATCGAGCATCCCGCCTCCCTCGTCCCTCGTCCCGCGTCCCGCGACCCGTTCCCGCGTCCCGCTTCCCGCGACCCGCTTCCCTCACCCCGCCATCACTGGCGACATTGCGACCATGGCATCCAAGTCTCCCCCCCGCCGCTCCGCCAAGAAATCCCGGGGATTGTCACACTCCGCTGATCGCGAGCCGCGCTCAGGATTCGACTGGCGGCGAATTGCTTATGACGTACTCGCCTCCCGAGCGCTGGATGACGTAGAGGAGGCGACCAACCGCAACCGCGCGACTGTGCCGAAGGAGCACCTGGTTCTCTACCAGTTCTCGGCGCGCGGGCATGACGTCGCTCAGATCATCCTTGGATCATTGATCGACGGACGGCACGATGCTACGGGCGCCTACTATCGTTCACGTCCTTTTCTGCTCACCCAGGGCCTGACTCTGGAAGATGCGCTCGGCAGCCCACTGGGCCGCGCCGGCGGCTTCAGCGACGGCCGCGACATCGGCGTCGTGTGCAATCTGCCGAACCGCGATGGGCCGATCGTGCTGCCCATGTCGGGGGATGTCGGATCGCAGTACACGCCGACCGCCGGCTGGGCGCAGGCAATCACCTACCACCGCGATGTGTTAGGCGACGAGAGCTACACCGGCTCGATAGGGATTGCCCTCGGCGGCGAAGCGTCGGTGGCGACCAACGGGTTCTGGTCCGCGCTGACAATGGCGACGACGCTCCGGCTGCCAATGCTCTTCTACATCGAGGACAACGGTCTGGGCATCTCGGTGACGGGCGAAATGCAGACGCCAGGCGGCGACATAGCGCGCAACCTGGCGAGCTTCGGGAATCTTTTCGTCAGTGCCGGCGATGGAACCGATCCGCACGAAGCATCGGGGCTGCTCGCCGAGGCGGTGCGCTACGTCAGAGAGGGAGAGGGTCCGGCACTGGTGCGCCTCACGGTGCCTCGGCTGTGCAGCCACTCGGGCCCCGACAACCAGAAAGGCTACCGCACCGAAGCCGAGATCGCCGCCGACGAGGAGCGCGACCCGCTCCCGCGTCTCGAGGAGTATCTCGTTCCGGCCCTGTTCTCGCCTGACGAGTGGAAGGAGTTGAAGGCCGAGGTGGAACGGGACGTACAATCGGCGCTCACCGCCGCGCGTGCGCGCCCGCTCCCCGATCCCGCACGCATCGCGCAGTACGTGTACGCCGATGACTCCTCGGGCAGCGGTCAGGCGTTTGGCGGAATGCCGCGTGCCGAACGCCAAGCGCTGGGAGGCAGCGACGAACCCCAGGACGAGGGCGACCGACTGCGATTCGCAGAAGCCGTCAGGCGCACGCTGCGCCGCGAATTGGAGGTGAATCCGCGGGTCGTCGTTTTCGGCGAGGACGTAGGTCGAAAGGGAGGCGTGCACCTCGTGACGGAGGGGCTTCAGAAGCAGTTCGGCGCCGAGCGGGTGTTCGATACGAGTCTGTCTGAAGAGGGGATCATCGGGCGCGCGGTTGGGATGGCGATCAGCGGGCTGGTGCCGGTCGCCGAGATTCAGTTCCGCAAGTACGCCGACCCCGCAGCAGAGCAGCTCAACAACTGCGGAACGCTGCGCTGGCGCACGGCCAACCGTTTCGCGGCGCCCATCGTCGTGCGGATGCCCGGCGGCTTTGGCAAGGATGTGGGCGATCCGTGGCACAGCCTGAGCGATGAGGTGCGATTCGCGCACGCCTACGGTTGGCAGCTGGCAATGCCGTCGAACTCCTCCGACGCGGTGGGATTGCTTCGCGCGGCGATGCGAAGCCCCAATCCGACAGTCTTCTTCGAGCATCGTTCGCTGCTGATGACCGGCGAGGGGAGCGCGCGCTACCCTGGCGACGACTACGTGCTCCCGTTAGGCCGGGCGCGGGTGGTACGGGAAGGATCGGACCTGACGCTGGTTACCTGGGGAGCGATGGTCCACCGGGCAGCCGAGGCAGCGGCGCGCTACGCGGACCGGGTTGAGCTGATCGATCTGCGGACGGTGGCGCCGTGGGACTGGCCTGCCGTTCTGGAATCGGTGAAGAAGACGGGGAGATGCCTTATAGTGCACGAGGACAACCTGACGGCGGGCTTCGGCGCCGAGATTGCCGCCCGTGTGGCCGACGAGGCTTTCTGGTTTCTCGATGCGCCGGTGCAGCGCATCGCACCCAACGACATACCGATGCCGTATCATCCGGTGCTGCTGGAAGCGGTGCTGCCTGACGCCGATCTCATCGCATCGCGCATTGACGAGCTGCTGTCGGTTTGAGGCAACTATAGCGTGGCTGATGGGAGCCGCGGTCGAGCCGGATGCGGAGTCCGCGATCGTCCATTAAAACAGGGATGAGACGGAGGACCCCGGAGAGCGGGCCGTCAGAACCTATTCGCGCAGTGCCAGCACCGGTTCGACCCGAGTCGCCCGCCGCGCGGGAATGAACGCGGCGACCAGACCAACCGCGGCGACGAGGAAAAATGTCAGCGCATACGTTCCTGCATCGCGCGGGCCGATGCCGTGCAGAAAACGGGACAGAAATGGCGTTCCCCACCACGCGACGGCTGACCCGGCGAGTACGCCAGCCAGCACGACGGCGGCGCCTTGCCGCATCACCATCGCCATCACCCGAGCACGAGAGGCGCCGATCGCCATTCGGATCCCGAACTCGCGAGACCGCTGCGTAACCTGATAGGCGAGCACGCCGTAGAGTCCGATTGCCGCCAGCACCATTGCCAGAATGGCAAAGGTCGTTAGGAAGCCGGCAACGAAGACGACGCTCGAAGCAGCATCGCGAACGACGGCAACGCCAGTCGTCGCGTCGTGCAAGGCGACGCCGGGATCCTGCGCCGCTATCTCGCGCCTGACGAGCGGGATCAGCGACGCGGGATCGCCCGCCGTCCGCACGAGTAGCACCGACCCCCCATCCCCGCCGCTCCGGTAGATGGCGGGCCGGACTGGCTGATCGAGGCCGTCGAACCGCGCATCGGCCACGACGCCGACTACCTCAAACGGCGGCGCCTCCGGATCGGGCGAGATACGCACTGTACGGCCGATCGGCGAAATATCGGGCCACAGGAGACGCGCCGCGGTCTCGTTCACCAGAACGGCCGGCGCCTCCGCCGAAGAATCACCCGCGGCATCGAGAGTGCGGCCGGCAAGCAGCGGCGTGCCCATCACGCGCAGGTAGTCCGGCGATAAAAGGTGGTGCTCGATAGGCGGATAGGTCCCCTCCTCCGCGGCACGATCGTCCACGCCGGTGATCGGTCCGAGCATACAGTCGCCGGCAAACGGCAGACAGTTGTGAGTCGCGACGCCATGCACGCCGGGCAGCGCCGCGATTCGCGCCAGCCACTCCGCTTGCCGGGCCGCCACCCCCAGCCCCGCCTCGCTAGGCGCGATCCGTACCATCGCCAGCCCCTCCGGCTCGAAGCCGAGATCGGTGCGAAGCAGCGCGGCTGAGGAGCGCAGCATCACCGCCGCGCCAGTTAACAGGCAGACCGCGAGAGCAACCTGCACCACCGCCAGAAGCTTTCGCCCCGGCGCGCTCACGCTGCCGCGTGTGGCGTCCGCGACCTTCAGGAGGCCGGAGGCGCTCTGACGTGAGACGGCGAGAGCCGGCGCGGCGCCGAACAGCATCGCCACAATCAGCGTGAGCGCCACGGCAAACGCGGCGATCCGCCAGTCCGGCGCGAGCGACACCCCTTCCAACAAGTCGGTGCTTCGCAGCAACACGAAGGACGCGGGAAGATCCGGCCGATGCTTTGCGATCGCCACCGCCGCCAACTGTCCGAGGATCACGCCGGGCACCGCACCCACCGTGGCAAGGAGCATGCTCTCGGTGAGAAACTGCCTGACGAGTCGCGACCGCCCGCCCCCCAACGCGATACGCACCCCGATCTCGCCACGCCGCGCACGGGCACGCGCCAGCATCAACCCAGCAACGTTCGCGCAGACGATCAGCAGCACGCCGCCGACAACCAGGGAGAAGATGCCGAGGAGCGGCTCGACCAGAGGATGACGCCGCGCCTCGGCGAGTGGAAGTACGCCGGCGCTCCACACGGAGCCCGGACGGGTGAACGGCTCCGGCGACTCCTCGTCGATCCGCGCGAGCGCGGCGCCGACCTGCTCATTGGCTGCGGCAATCGACACATCCTGCCTCACACGGGCGACCATGACGCCCATGCGCCGGTCGACCCGCGGCGGTTGCCCGCCCCGCCCGGCGATGAGCATCGGCAGCGCCTCGAGCGGGATCCAAAGCTGAGCGCCCTCGTGGAAGCCGGCAAACGACGCCGGCAGCACGCCGATTACGGTCACCGGCGTTCCGTTCACGATTATCTCCCTACCTAACGCGGTGGAATCCCCGGCAAGCGCGCGCCGCCAGAACCCATCGGATACCAGCGCTACCGGAGCCTCGTCGGCGTCTTGCTGCTGGAATCCGCGACCCCTTGCCGGACCTACGCCGAGCGCCTGGAACAGGCTCGGCGTCATGAACTCCATCACGATGCGCTCCGTGCCGCCACCGGGCGTAGTGCGCACGTTCACTTCATCCCACGTTGCAAAACCTGCTTCCTCGAACGCCGGAACGGCGCTTCGCAGCGCCTCGTACCTCGCGTGGCTCCAAGGCACTGTGTCCGCGGCCGTCACGATGCCCGGCGTCAGGGCGCGATATGGCACGACCAGCCGTTCAGCATTGGGAAACGGCAGCGGCGCGAGCAGCATGGCGTTTACGAGCACGAAGACGGCGGTCGCCGCGCCGATGCCGAGGGCGAGCGACGATACGGCGGCCAGCGTGAACGTCGGGTGGGCACGCATGGATCGCAGTGCATAACGTGCGTCCTGCACGCTCTGCTCGAGCCACCCCATCGACATTACTTCCGCCGACGATTCCGCCAACCTCGCGGTGTCGCCGAACTGCCGGTGCGCCGCAGCGGCCGTCTCGCCCGCCGGCACGCCCGACAACTCGAGGTCCCGCTGCTTGAGCTCCAGGTGCAGCGCCATCTCCTCGGAGAGCTCTCGCGCATAACGGTCGCGATTGAGATGGAAGTCCAAGCGGCGGGCGAGTGCGCGCAGCCACTGGAAGGGAGAGACGCTCATGTACCCTCCATTACTGCTTGAATGGCGCCCAGCACACGGGAAAAGTCCGATACCTCGGAGGCGAGCTGTTTTCGCCCGGCCGCCGTGAGCTTGTAGTACCGCGCCCGCCGGTTGGTCGGCGTCTTTCCCCACGCCGAGCTAACCCACCCTTTGAGCTGAAGCCGCTGAAGCGCCGGGTAGAGCGACCCCTCCTCGACCTGGAGCACGTCCGCCGACAGTCGCTGGATGTGCGCGGCAATTCCGTAGCCGTGCATCTCGCCAAGGGTCAACGTCTTGAGGATCAGCATCTCGAGCGTACCCGGGAGCATGTCGCTCTTGCCACTCGTCTTCGCCATAGGTCACCTATACATAGATTATCTATGGTAGGTTGGCGGGACCGATGCGTCAAGTGTACCGAAGCCTCCCTCCCATCCCGCCTGCTGGACAGCGCGCCAGTCCCCTTCCATCTTCGCGGCCTCACCTGACCCACTCCGGAGATCTCTCATGTCGATGCGTAGGAAGACCATATTGTCGGTCGCCGGAGTTCTGTTCACGGCACCGTTCGCGCAAGCTCAGGGGCCGGTGCTGAGCGAGCAGACGAGATCACGCATCGCCGCCCTGGAGCCCAAGGTGGTCGCCTGGCGGCGCGACATCCATCAACATCCGGAGCTCGGAAACCGCGAGACCCGCACCGCAAAGCTCGTCGCCGACCACCTGCACTCGCTCGGCATCGACGTGAAGACCGGGGTGGCGCACACCGGCGTCGTTGGAGTGCTCCGCGGCGGCCGCCCAGGTCCGGTCGTGCTGCTGCGCGCGGACATGGACGCGCTACCCATCACCGAACGCAGTCAGCTGCCGTTCGCGTCACGGGCGACGACGACTTACAACGGTCAGGAAGTCGGGGTGATGCATGCGTGCGGCCACGACACGCACGTCGCCATTCTCATGGGAGTCGCAGAGGTGCTCTCGGCCATGAAGGCGGAACTGCGAGGGACTATCAAGTTCGTCTTCCAACCGGCGGAAGAAGGCCCGCCTGAGGGTGAGAAAGGGGGAGCCGAGCTGATGGTCGAGCAGGGCGTGCTCGCCAGCCCTGACGTGGACGCTGCGTTCGCTTTGCACATCGACGCCAAGCAGGAAGTGAACAACCTCTTCTACTCCCGCGGCGGCGCGTATGCCAGCGCCGACGACTTCCGCATTCTCGTGAAGGGCAAGCAGACCCACGGGGGCTATCCCTGGAATGGTGTAGACCCAATCGTGACGGCTGCGCACATCATAACGGCGGCGCAAACGATCGTGAGCCGGCAGATGCGGCTCACCGAAAACCCGTCGGTTATCACGTTCGGAAAGATCGCTGGCGGCGTGCGGTCGAACATCATCCCGGAACAGGTCGAGCTGGTCGGCACGATCCGCGCGCTGCACCCTGACGACCGCAAGCTGCTGCACGAGCGCCTACGCCGTACCGCAGTCAATGTCGCCGAGAGCATGGGGGCAACTGCCGAGGTGCAGATACCCCTGACTACTGCCTATCCAGTGACCTTCAACGACGATTCGCTAACGACCGCGATGATCCCGGTGCTGGAGCAGGTCGCGGGTGCCGGTCGCGTGCACCTGCTCAAGGCCGAGACTGGCGCCGAGGACTTCTCATTCATCGCTGAGAAGGTGCCGAGCTTCTATATCGCTCTGGGCGGGCGTCCGTCGAACGTCACATTCGACGATGCGGCCGATCATCACACACCGGACTTCGTCATTGACGACAGCGGACTCGATCTCGGAGTGAGCGCGATGACGGCGATGGCGATCGCGTACATGCATAGCCACGTGAAGGCGCGCGCGGCTCGGTAGCTGCAGCCCCAAATCGCTGTCCGCAACGGTCAGGCACCCTCACAATGCGTCGACCACGACGTCAACGCATCATCTATCCTTCGGATTGGTTCTCACCGTCGGCCGAACATCTCGCCCAGCCCTCCGAGGTCATTGAGTGGATTACCGTCCCCATCGCGGTCGAGCATGGAGATCAGGCCGCCGAGTCCGGAGGGCGCCTTCCGTGCGGCTTCCCGAGTTTCCTGCTCGAGGATGTTGGGGAGCGAACCGTCTGCCTGCGGAGCGTCCGCGCGCGGCGATGCCTTGCGAGCGAGCGCTGCCATGACAATCGGGGCGAGCATCATCAACAACTTGCCGATCTGTTGCTTGTTCAGTCCGGTCGCTTTCCCGACTCCCTCTTCCACGTTCGAGCGGCGATTGCCGAAGATGTGACCGAGTATCCCCGCACCGGGACCTGCCTCCGGATTGCCTAACAATGAGCCGAGGTTTTCGAGAAGCCCGCCACGATGCTCGTTGAGCGCACTACCGAGGGACGCGGCTCCCTCGGGCCTGGCGCTGTTGCGTGCGAGCCCACCTAGCAGCAGCGGTAGAGCGGCCTCGACCGCCGTCCTCGTGCTGCTTTCGTCGGCGCCGATCTGTTGGCTGATGCTCGATAGGTTCTCGCCTCCCATCTGCTGCATGACGGTATCGAAAATCGAGCTCATTGTGTAGCCCCCACCGAACGTTGGAATGGATGCGCCGTATTGCCGCAACTGCCTAGATCGCCTTGAATTCGTCAAAAGGCTGCCGGCAAGCATCGCACACGTGAATCGCCTTGCAAGCCGTCGAGCCGAACTCGCTCTGCAGCCGTGTGTTGGAGGAGCCACAGAACGGACATGCAGCCGGCGCCTGACGACGCTCCAGCGTAATGAGCTCCGTTTGGGGCGCCACCCCTGGTGGCGCGATGCCGTAAGCTCGGAGCTTCTCCCGCGCTTCGGCGCCTATCCAGTCCGTGGTCCATGCCGGCGAGTATGTCGTCTTGACTTCGACATCCTCGGCGCCAGCCGAGAGCAGCGCTGCGCGGATGTCCGTCTCGATCACGTGCATGGCCGGGCACCCTGAGTAGGTCGGCGTAACCGTCACCGACACACGGTCGCCGTCAACCGACACGTCGCGGATGATGCCCAGCTCCACGACGCTGATCACCGGCACCTCGGGGTCCATCACCTCGTTCAGGACCTCGAGGACCTGATCGCGCGCAAGCGTCACCATTGCGCTCCGGGGTGCGACCGGGCGACGATCTGCATCTCCGAAAGCATGTGGCCGAGGTGCTCGGTGTGGCGTCCGCGGCGCCCGCCGCGCTGCATCGGTTCGTCAGGCGGGAGAGTGAGCGCAGCGCGCTGCACCACATCGGCAACGATCGAGCGCCACCGAGACGCGATCGCTACTCTGTCGATCGCGATCCCTCGCCCGGCAACGGCATCGTCCACTTCATCGTGGTCGTGCAGCTCGCCCGTGTAGCGCCATAGATCATCCAGGGCGCGCTGGGTGCGCGCGCGGCTTTCCTCAGTGCCGTCGCCGAGCTTGATGACCCATTCGCTCGAGTGGCGAAGGTGGTATTTGTCTTCCTTGACGGCCTTGGCGGCGATTCCGGCCAGAGTCTCCTGCTTGCACCGCGTCAGCGCGTCGAGCAGCAGCACCGAGTGCGCGTCGAACAGGAACTGCCTGACGATGGTGAAGGCGAAGTCGCCCTTCGGCAGCTCGACGAGCAGGCAGTTGCGGAATTCGACCTCGTTGCGAAAGTAAGCCAGCGCATCTTCATCCCGCCCACGCTCCTCCGTTGCGCCAGCAAGCGTTAGCAGCGCACTCGCCTGGCCGATCAGGTCGAGCGAGATGTTGGCGAGCGCAATGTCCTCCTCGAGGATGGGGCCGTGTCCGCACCATTCGCTCAACCGGTGGCCTAACACCAGCCGGTCATCACCGAGCCGGAGGAGGAACTCGAATAGCGGGTCCCCGAAGGGTGCGCGGCGCGGGCCGGCGACAGGTGGAAGCGCGTCCTTCGCGGCGGCGTCGCTCATCCTACACGCGAATCCCGCGCGGCACCTTGTAGAACTGCGGGTGCCGGTATGGCTTGTCGTTCCCCGGATCGAAAAGCGGTCCCGCATCGCCGGGCGCCGAAGCGACGATAGCGTTGGAGGGGACGACCCAGAGACTGACCGCCTCGCCACGCCGGGTGTAGACGTCGCGCGCGTTCTGCAGCGCATGCTCGGCGTCGGTGGCGTGGACGCTTCCGGCGTGCTCGAACGGCGCACCGCTGTTGCCCTGGGTGAAGACCTCCCAGAGCGGCCACTGGTCGGCGCCCGGCTGATGGCCGTCGGGGCCGTTCGGAGGGGTCGAGCCGTCGTCAGGCATCAGGCGGCGGCGGTGTTGGCAGCGCGTGCCGCGTGCTTTTCGGCGTAGGCGGTGGCTGCGTCCCGCACCCAGGCACCCTCGTCGTGCGCGGCCCGGCGTGCAGCGAGCCGATCCCGGTTGCAGGGGCCGTTCCCCTTGATCACCTGGTAGAACTCCTCCCAGTCGATCTCGCCGATGATCCAGTTCCCCGAGTCCTCGTCGTAATGCAGGTCGGGGTCGGGGAGCGTGACCCCGATCGCCTGCGCCTGAGGAATGGTCAGGTTGACGAACCGCTGCCGCAGCTCATCGTTGGTCTTGCGCTTGACCCTCCACTTGAGCAGCTCCGCGGAGTTAGGTGAGTCGGTGTCGCTGGGACCGAACATCATCAGCGAGGGCCACCAGAAACGGTCGACCGCGTCCTGGATCATCGCCTTCTGCGCCGGCGTCCCGGCGGCCAAGGTGGCGCAGATCTCGTAGCCTTGCCGCTTGTGGAAGTTCTCTTCCTTGCAAATTCGAACCATTGCGCGCGCGTACGGACCGTATGACGCTTTGGCGAGCACCGTCTGATTGACGATCGCCGCACCGTCGACGAACCAGCCGATCACCCCCATGTCCGCCCAGGAGAGCGTGGGATAGTTGAAGATGCTGGAGTATTTGGCGCGGCCGTCGAGGAGTTGTTCGACGAGCTCCTGCCTGTCGACGCCCAGCGTCTCGGTGCCGCAGTAGATGTAGAGCCCGTGGCCGGCCTCGTCCTGCACCTTGGCGATGAGCGACATCTTGCGGCGGAGCGAGGGAGCACGGGTGATCCAGTTGCCTTCGGGGAGCATGCCGACGATTTCGGAGTGCGCGTGCTGCGACATCATCCGGGTGAGCTGCTTGCGGTAGCGCTCGGGCATCCAGTCCTTGGGCTCGATGCTCTCCCCGGCGGCGATGCGGGCCTCGAAGGCGGCGACGAGGGTCGGGTCGTCGGCTGATTCGGGGACGGTGGCATTGGTCTTCATGGGTCCCAATCTAAGGAAAATCGCAGCGAATCGACAATCGAACCGACCGCGGACGTGGCTCTAGTGCAACGATCTACGCGGTCAAATCGTGTGCCTGGCGTCCTTGGACGTGAAAACTCGTACGCCGCTCGCTGGTAGTCGCCTCGGCGAACGAATGGGACTGGCGATCTACTCTGCCCGCAAAGCCCGCACGGGATCCACCCGTGCCGCCCGCCACGCCGGGATGGCACATGCGAGCAGTGCTACCGCGCCGAGGATGACGGTCACCGCCATGTAGGTGGTAAAGTCGGTGCTCGCGACGCCGAACAGGAGTGACTCGATCGCCCGCATTGCCGCGAATGCCGACGCCAACCCGAGCGCGATCCCAACGGCCGCGAGTGCCATCCCCTGCCTGACGACTCCGAGCACAAGCCCCGCCCTCGTCGCGCCAAGTGCGGACCGCACGCCGATCTCGCGCGTGCGCTCAGCGACTCGTCCCGCGACCACGCCGTACAGTCCCAAGCCTGCGAGGACCAACGCCGCCGACCCGAAGGTCTGGAAGAGCACAAGGGCGAACCGGCGTGCGGCAGAGGATCGCTCGACCAGATCCTCCATTGCCTCGACGCGCGCCACCGGCTGCGCGGGTTCGACAGCCCAGATCGCCTGGCGTACTGCCGGCGCCAGCGCTGCTGGGGATCCGAGCGTTCGGATCACCAGCGACTTCGCTTCGTCGGCAAACCGCCACTGCGCAGGCGTCGTGTACACCGCCTCAGCCGGATCGAGTGCAAGCGACATATGGCGCACATCAGCAACGATTCCGACGATCGTGTACAGCGGCTCGGGAGGACCAATGCTTACCCGTTTGCCAATGGGGTCCTGACCGGGGAGCCGGCGCCTGGCGATCGATTCGCTGATGAGGGCGACTGGTGGCGCTCTGTCGTCGTCGCGCGATTCCAGCAACCGGCCCCGGATGAGCGTGATGCGCATCGTTTCGAAGTATTCCGGCGAAACCGCATAACGAACCGTGCCGCCTTGTTCGCCTGGATCGTCGTTGATCGGCGGGTCGAAGCGCAGGCCGTACGACTCCTCGTCGCCGGCGAGCGGAAGGTGGCTCGTAATTGCGACGGACTGCACGCCTGGCACCGCTTGCACAGCCGCGAGTATGCGGTCGCTCGCCGCGAGGGCCTCCTCATCGGAATCGAATCGGCGGCCCGAGGTCGGGATCTGCATCGTGAGCAACGCCGCGGCGTCGAAGCCCGGATTCACCGAGAGCAGCCGTTGGACGCTGCGGAGGAGCAGGCCCGCGCTGGTGAGCAGCACGAGCGCGAGGGCGATCTCGCTGATCGCCAACGCGCCCCGAGCGCCTGAGCCCCTAACGATTCGGAGCGATCCGGTCTGCAAGCGCCGCGACACGTCTCCGCGCGCGGCGCGCAGTGCGGGCACGACGCCGAGTGCAATGCCCGTGAAGGTTGCCATGAGAAGGCAGAATACGAGCGCGGTCCCATCCACGCCGATTGCGGCGATTCGAGGAAGGTTCGCCGGAGCAAGCGAGACCAGCCACTGGACGCCGATCACCGACAGGACAATGCCAAGCAGCGCACCGGCGAAGGTGAGCACAACGCTCTCGATGAGCACGTGCCGTACCAGCCGGTGCTGCGGGGCGCCGAGTGCCCGGCGAAGCGCGAACTCGGCGCGCCGCGTTACTCCACGCGCGAGCTGCAGATTGGCGACGTTCGCGCAGGCGATGAGGAGCAGGAGAGCTACCGCGCCGAAGGTCGCAATGAGAATGGACCTAACCCCTGACGTCACCTGCTCGTGCAGTGGAACGATCGCGAACCTCACGTCGGAACCGTAAGTGGCTGGACGATCTTCCTGGATCACCGACCGTCCGATCGTGCCAACATCGCGAAGCGCACCCGCCGCGTCGACGCCGCGGCGCAGCCGGCCGACGAGCCGAAGGTGATGTCCCCACGCGCGACCCTGTTCCATGCCGTACTGGAGTGGCGCCCACAGCTCTGCCTCCGGTGCCAGCACATTCTCGAATCCCTCCGGCATGATCCCGACGACGGTGTTCAGATCGCCATCCAGTGTGATGACGCGCCCCACAATGCCCGGATCGCCGCCGAAGCGGCGCTGCCACAGCCCATGGCTCAGAACGACTACTCCAGTTGCGCCGGGCTCGTCCTCCGTCGCAATGAAAGCTCGGCCTAGCGAAGGCGACACGCCGAGGACGGCGAACCAACTGGCGCTCACGCGCTGCCCACTCAATCGTTCGGGCGTGGATGGTCCGGTCAGCGTTGGTTGCCAGGGTCGGAAGGCCGACAGATGCTCGAATGATATCGAGCGCGCCGCGACTTCACGGTACATGCCGAACGTGCCATCGACGCGCATGTCATCGGCCCCGATCTCCCAGACGGCAGCAAGCCGATCGGGTTCCGGATATGGCAGCGGCTCGATCAGGATGGGGTGGACGGTACTGAAGATCGCCGTGGTCGCGCCGATGCCCAGGCCGAGGATGAGAATCGCGGCCGCACTGTACCCCGGATCTCGGCGCAACCGCCGCGCGGCGTACCGCACGTCGCCAATCATGGTCTCCACTACGTGCTCCCATCCTGCCGCCCGCACCTCCTCGCGGATACGCAGCTCCCCGCCCATCGCCAGGCGCGCCGCACGCAGCGCGTCGTCGGGTTTCATGCCCTGAGCCACCCCTTCCGACACCGACTGCTCGAGGTAGTGGGCCACCTCATCATCGACGTCATGGTCGGCGCCCGCGCCATTGACGAGGACGTGGAGGCCGCGCCGCAGCCGGCGGCAGAGCAACACGTTAGGTCTCGGTTCGCAGGAGCCGCCCTATGGCGCCGGCCCGACGAGCCCAGTCCGCAGTCTCGACCTGCAGCTGCTTCTGCCCATCCTTCGTCAGGCGATAGTATCGCGCGCGGCGGCCGTGATCGCTCTGGCGCCACTCCGCGTCCAGCCACCCCCTGCGCTCGAGTCGCTGCAGTGCCGTGAGCAGGGAGCCCGGGTTGACCTTGAACACGCCGCGCGAAATCTGTTCGATGCGTCGCGTGATCCCGAAACCGTGCATCGGCTGCAGGCTCAGTGTCTTGAGGATCAGCATGTCGAGCGTTCCCTGAATGACGTCGGTGCGGCCGGGATCCATGCGCGAATATTGGGGAAGACGATGGCGATGATACAGTCTCTTATCTTGATCGTCAAGATGTGATTCTCAAGTGAAGTCAGCAGCGTGCCCCGAGCGCCCTTGAACCAGCCCCCCTTCTTCGCGCACTGGTTTGGGCGGCCAGTCCGGCTTGACGGCCCACCGCGCGCCATGTATCCTGGTTTCACCACACCAGGTGAGGCGACATGGATCGCAGTCCGACCGACCTCCTTCACGGTACCCTCGACGTCCTCATCCTCAAGACGGTGTCCTGGGGTCCACGGCATGGCTACGACATCGCCCGGTGGATCGAGGACCGCACTCGCGGTGAGCTCATCGTGGAAGATGCCGCGCTTTACAAGGCGCTCCACCGCCTCGAACGTGCGCGGTGGATCAGCGCCGAATGGGGTATGTCGGAGAGCCGGCGCCGCGCGAAGTTCTACGACCTCACAACCCGCGGGCGCCAACAGTTGAAGTCTGAAATGCAGGTTTGGCACAGGTACGCCGTCGCCGTCTCGGCGGTTCTCGAAGTCGCGTGAGATTCATCGATGCCTAACTCCAACGCCTTCCGTCGGCTCTTCCGGTTCCCCCGTCGTTCGTCCGACCGAATTGCGAGCGACGTCGATGATGAGCTGGACTTCCACCTCGCCATGCGCGCGGCGGAGTTTCGCCGGCAAGGGCTAAGCGAATCCGAGGCGCAAGCCGCCGCCCGCCGCCGCTTCGGTGACGTGGACGATGCCCGGCTGTACTGCCGCACGCTCGACACGAGCGCTGAGCGCATGACCAGACGGCGAGATGCGCTGGGTGGCGTGGGACAGGATCTCCGCTTTGCGCTCCGTCAGCTTCGCCGCACGCCGACCTTTACCATCGCCGCAGTCGTTACCCTGGCTCTAGGCATTGGCGCCAACGTGGCGATCTTCAGCGTAGTGTATCGCCTGATTCTGGCACCACTCCCCTTCCCCGATGGCGACCGGCTGGTGTCGTTTGTCCGCGCAATGCAGGGCGGCGAAATGACGGTCTCACCGGGCACGGAGGAACTGAGGGCGATGCGCGACCGCGCCCGGTCGCTCGAGTGGCTGGCGGGGTTCACCGACGGCGACGTCGTCGTCGACGTTGCGCGCGACCCGCGTATCGTCCGTGCGGTACGCATCGACCCGGAGCTGCCCAGGCTCCTGTCTCTTCCGCCGCTGTTGGGTCGCACCTTCTCCAGCGAGGAGACGGAACCTAACGGCCCCTCGGTCGCCATCCTTGGTCACGCGCTCTGGCAGTCGGCGTTCGGCGGTGCCGCTGACGTGCTCGGCAGGTCAATAGCAGTCGACGGGGTGTCGCATACGATTGTCGGCGTCATGCCGCGCGACTTCGACCTGCTCGATCGCGGCAGGTGGGTAGGCGGCGAGCTATGGCTACCGCTCCTGGCTGACGACGGCCAGCGCGGTCTGTCGATACTCGGCAAGCTCCGGACGGGCGTGCCGCTCCAGACGGCCAGCAGCGAGGCGTCGGCGATAGGACAGGCACTCACCGCGGGCACTGAGGAGGACAAGTTCCGCGCAGTCCTCCTTCCGGCAAAGGGTGAGCTGGGCGAGGAGACGCGACGAATGCTGGTACTGCTCTTTGGCGCGGTTGGTGTAGTGCTGCTGATTGCCTGCGCCAACGTCGCGAGCCTGCTGCTGGCACGAGCCGTTGCGCGTGCAAGGGAAATATCCGTGCGTACCGCCCTCGGCGCTGCCCGCGGACGCATCGTCAGGCAGATGCTGACGGAGAGCGTACTGCTGGCGGCGATGGGCGGCACCGCCGGTGTCGCGGTCGCATACTGGGCCCTGCAAGTAATCGTCGCCATGAGGCCCGAGTCGCTCAGCGTGCTTGCTGGGGTGCGGATCGAGCCGGTGGTGCTTGGTTGGACGGCGGGTATCTCACTGCTGACGGGAGTGGCGTTCGGTTTGGTTCCGGCGATCGCCGGCACCGGCTCTTCGTTCGGCGACGCCTTACGCGGCCTTCGCGGGAGCACCGGGACCGGTGGTTCGCGGCGCCTGCGGTCTGGGCTCGTGGTCGCCGAGGTGGCGCTCTCGGTCGTCCTGCTCGTTACCGCCGGGCTGCTCGTCAGGACCGTGAGGGAGCTCGGCGACAAGAACCTGGGGTTCGATCCATCGGGGTTGGTCGCCGCCCGCATCATGCTGCCACGTGAAGCATTTCCCACGGCCGAGGAGCGCCGAGCGGCGATGGAACAGACGATGGAGGCCGTATCGCGGGAGCCAGGGATGCGCTCGGTGACCCTGGCGCTCGACGTACCCCCGCAGACTGGCGTGATGTTCGGGGACCTCCAGATCGACGGTGCAATGTCGACCGGCGGCAAGGGCGTGATGGTCCCGTTCAACGCCGTCCGACCCGAGTACTTCCGGGAAATGCGCATGCGCATCACCGAGGGGCGAACGTTCGAGCGACTGGAGGAACCTAACGTCGTCCTGGTCAGTCGCGCTTTCGCCGAGCACTACTGGCCCGGGCAATCGGCGATCGGGCGGCGGTTGCGCATGGATGACGGTGAGTGGAGCGCCGTCATCGGCATCGCCGACGACGTGAGATCCCCCGGCAACACTGAGGAGTATTTCGGAAGCCGTCAGATCTACTTTCCCTTCGAGGCGGACCGGCGGGAAGCACACCTGATCCTGCGCCCGAGAGCCGCTGAGGCGGGGACGTTCGCGCGCGTCGTTAGCGCCGCAGCCGGAGTAAATCCGGCGATCCGGATCCGCGAGTACCGCACACTGGAATCAGTCGTCGCGGAGGGGCGAGCCCGCGAGCGGTTCACGATGGCGCTGCTCTCCGCATTCGCGATCACTGCCGTCGGGCTGGCGGCACTGGGGTTGTACGGTGTGATCGCCTATGGCGTGGCCCAACGTACGCGCGAGCTCGGTGTTCGACTCGCCATGGGTGCGGCGCCGGCGCGCGTGCGGCGCATGGTGGTTTGGCAGGGTATGCAGCTCGCAGCCGCCGGCCTCGCGCTAGGCATCGTCGGAGCAGCGGCTGTGGGGCGCGCCATCGAAGCATCGCTCTACGAGGTAGGATCCGCGGATCCTTTCACCTACGGCACCGTCGTCGTCGTGCTGACTGGCGTGGCGATCCTGGCAAGCTGGGCTCCGGCACGACGCGCCGCCGCGATCGATGTGGTAACGGCGCTGCGGCGGGACTGACCCCCACGCGCGTCAGGCGCTCAGAGGAGTGCGGCTCAGTTGAACCCATCGGCGTACCTGGCGCGCGCGTCGAAGGCTGCTCGAGGACAAGGAATTCGACAATCGAGCCGATCCGCCTATCTTCCTTTCATGACTGATTCTTCCGCGTCAAAGGGCGTGCCTTCGGCATTGACCGAGGGTGAGGTGCGGGTAGAGGAGAAGGACGGGGTGGGAACCGTCGAGTACTTCCACCCTAAGGGGAACTCGTTGCCCGGCCCACTGCTGCGTCAGCTGGCGTCGGAGATCACCGCGCTCGGGGAGGCGCCCGAGGTGCGGGTGATCGTGCTTCGGAGCGGTGGGAGTGGCCCGTTCTGCGCGGGGGCGTCGTTCGACGAGCTCACGCGGGTGTCGACGCCGGAGGAAGGACGGGAGTTCTTCAGCGGGTTCTCGCGGGTGATTCTGGCGATGATCCGAGCGCCCAAGTTCGTGGTGACGCGGGTGCAGGGGAAGGCTGTTGGTGGGGCTGTTGGCCTGATAGCGGCGTCTGATTACGTGCTGGCTGTGTCGGGCGCCCCGGCGAAGTTGAGTGAGTTGGCGGTGGGCATCGGGCCGTTCATCGTCGGTGCAGTTATCGAGAAGAAGATCGGGCTGGCCGGCTTCTCGGCCATGGCGGTGGACGCCGATTGGCGTGAGGCGGCGTGGTGTGAGCGGCAGGGGCTGTATGCGCGGGTGTGCGAGAATGTGTTCGAGCTCGACTCCGCGGTCGCCAGGCTGACGGGGACGCTGGCGGGGTCGAATCCGGAGGCGATGCGGGAGTTGAAGCGAATCTTCTGGGCGGGGACGGAGGGGTGGGATCAGCTGTTAGATGAGCGGGCGCGGATGAGTGGGCGGATGGTGTTGTCGGAGTTCACGCGGAAAGCGATTGATGGGTTCAAGGTGCAGCAAGGGCAGTAGTGGACAGTCTCGGATAGATAAGCAGTATGCTGAACCATCCATCACGGAATTTCGCCTGCCTGAATGCGCTGCACGAGCCGCTGGACGCGCGCCATGGCCTCGTGGACATCGGTGACCGAAAGCTCGAGCTCACCCGCTAGGCGCGCGAACGGTTCAGCCCAGTGAGGCTGCACCTGAAGTAGTGGCGGCCAGTCGTGAGTGGCACGGGTGCGGAAGACTTTCTCGCACGTGTCGCGCAGGTGGGCGTAATCAGGGAGCAGCTCCTCCAGGAGCAGCAGGTCGATGAGGTCTCGGAAGCGCTCGTTCCGCTTCCCTGGTCTGGGAGGAAGCGTCATGCCATGCAGCTTCTGCGCGACATGCAGCCGGAGTGGTAGGCACGGCAGTTCTGATGGACCCGTGATGCCAACAGCATCGTCGAGCGCAATTGCCGGCACGAGCTCTACCTCGGCTTCGGTCGGCTCGGCGCGCGCAATGTCGACGTTGATACTGGTCCAGCTGCCGCCTTTGTAGGTTACCGCGAACTCCATGCTGACGGTGCCGTTATCCAGATAGATCGGCTCGCCCTTGCGGCGGAATCGAAAGCCCTGGTAGTCGCCTGAAACGGCGGCGCGCTCCAGCTCCCGCGCCAGATCGGCGTCGCGGTCATGGAGTACAACATCGATGTCCTTTGTGGCGCGCGCGCGATCGCGAAGACGCAGCTCGAGCGCCACGCCGCCTTTCACCGTGAAGCGGTAGCCGCCGAGCGGCCGCGTGGAACGCTCGAGAAGGCCTGCGAAAACCATGTACGAGATCCACGAACGGACTCGCCCCTCGGCGACCCCGAGTTCCTTGGCGTATGCGCGCGCGTACTTGGCGAGAACACCTGCGGAAGGTGGTGGGACAGTGGGTGGCGTCCGTGAGGCAGTCACGACGCAGAGCGCGTGGAGACGTCGAGTGACCTCGCGCTCTTGTCGGCGGCGGATTGCGCACCCGAGGTCGCGATGTCGCCCGCGAGCAGCTCGCGCTCGAGCTGGTCGGCCTGGTTGAGCGTTAGGTATCCGGTGCGGCGCCCATCCTCGATTGCCTGGCGCACGAGCGATGAGCCGATTTGATCCGCGTGCGCGTCCCGGATCGCGCGCTCTGGCGTAGTAACGGGCACGCCTTCGACTTCCTGCACCTCGTCCGGGGTGAGATCGGCATAGTGAACGCTCAGGTGCCGGGGCACGACGCGGCGGACCCGCATGTCTGACCTAACGGTGATGTGCACCTTGGCAGGACTCGCGTTCGAGAGGCCGTAGAACGCGAGCGCCGAGGCGTGGGAGATAACCCCGCGCACCCCTGGCCGGCGTACCTGCGGCCACAGGGCGCCCTCCATGTAATGTCCAAGAGGTGACATCGGGTAGCGAGCGAGTCGGTAGACGCCACGGCTCACGCGCTCGATGTCCCCGCTCTTGTTCATCTGAATGAGGCGCACCTGGAGTACGCCCGCGGCACGAGCTTGCCCGGCCGTGAAGTAGCCGAGTTGTCGATCGGCGACCTCGAACAGCTTCTTGTCCGTTTCGTATGGTGGCATCGTGCACCGTTGGCAATAATATAATGGATCATTATACTATCGCCGACCGGCTCTGGCAATACTATAAGGATATCTTATATTATTGCCACCTATTTCCATGACCAGCTACCGAGCCGCAGGGCTCAAACTTCGTACAGGGTTGACAAGGGTTTAACGGTTTAGAATATTTAGGCTGCAGATGTACTGCCCCTCCATTCGAGGTTAATCATGCGCACTGTCGAGCTTGACGACGATCTCTACAAATACCTCTTGGAGAACGCCGAGGTAATCGGCGAATCGGCGTCGTCGATTGTCAGACGGCTTCTCGAGCTGCCGCTTCCCCGAACTATCACCAACGGAACGAACGAAGTTGCTCCGCCTACATCGGATGCCGCACTGGATCCGCTCGCCGCGTTTGTGAGTTCCGATCGTTTTCGATACCTCGATAACGCAACCGCTCGGTACCTCGCGATTCTTTCCTTTATCCACGAGCAAGCTCCCGATGCTTTCGATCGCGTTCTTGAGATAAAGGGGCGTCAACGAAAGTATTTCGGCCGGACCGTGGCCGAGGTCGCGGATAGTGGAGAGAGCACCCACCCACAGCTCATTCCTGGCTCCAGCTACTGGGCGATGACCAACGCGGACACCCAGCAGAAGCACGCCATCCTAGAAAAAGTGTTGCGCCGATTAGGGTACAGTCGAGCCGCCATCGCTGCGGCTGGTCGAAGTCTGGAGTGAGTTTGCAGATCGCCAAGACGAGGCGCACCATGATCTCGCCTTGATGGAGCCCGGCAAAAGGTTTGACGACGTTCACGATCAGATTCGCCGCTTCGTGGGGAAGCGGCGACGACCGACAGCTGCTAGCCTACTCGGATGCTGGACTCGTCTCGTGTACGACGAATCTATGAGGCTGATCGCGTGCCGAGCCGGCGATCGCGTTATGGGATGCCGCGGAAGATCGAGGCCAACTCGACCTCGAGCGATTCCCGCATGTCCGCAGGATGCCAGACGACGCGATCCGTGTGCCTGACGTCGCGCTCTCGTCCCCGAGAAACGAAGAACGCGCGTTCGTCGAGATCCACCAGCCATACCTCCCCAACGCCGAGCGAGAGATATGCCTCACGCTTGAAGTCGCGGTCATAGATCTTCGACGAACGATTGAAGACCTCCACGGCGAGCCACCAGCCGCACATGGCCCGCCAGGGCGTGCCTGGTGGATACGACGCGGGTACAACGAGGAGGTCCGGATCGAGCAGGGTCTTCGGTGCGATCTCGATCTCGCCAGGGCTCGCAACCCACGCGAGATCGAGGGGATCCAGGTAGGCGCTGAGTGCGAAGTGCAGGCGGTTTAAAACTCCCTGATGTGCGCTGCCGGGCGCGGGCGTCACGAGCAGCATCCCCTCGAGCAGCTCGTAACGCTGACCGTCCGCAGGGAAATTGCGCAGGTCGTCAGTCGTGAACGTCGGCAGCGGCAGGGGCATGGCCATAACGTGCCTCCTCGGCAAATGATTCCGCAAGTGCGCATGACGCACCATGCCAAGCGGGCACCGCCGTTATCGCATCAAACGCACTCACCGCGTGCCAACGTGTTGTTCGCCACCGCTAACTACTCGAGAACCGGATCGATGCCTCCGTGCCTTAGGGGATGCCGCGACCTGTCATTCAGCTGCCCCGGATCCGTATCCCAAGGCTCGAACGCGTTCTCAACGTTCGCGAGACCGGTGGCGGCAAGAGCAGGATAGTGACGAAGCAACACGTCCTTGAGAGTCGCATCATCGACCCACTCGAGGCCCGCCTCGGTGTAGTGCATCGCGTCGTAGTGGGTCGTATAGAAAGGATCTGCCTCCAGCCGACGACTGGCGTTCAGGATGAACAGCGTAAAAAGCTCTTCGCCAAAACCGTAGCCGGCCGGCCGCTTGGCCGAGCCTAGCGTTCCAACCAGCAAGTCGACACGGTCGATCGCTTCCTTTTCGGTTAGGCCGTCGCTCTGATAAACAGTCCTGAGCTTGGCGATCTGATCCGGATCATCCGTGAAATCCGACCAGCTGGTGAACTCCGGCATCCCCCATCGCCTCCGGAACTCGTTGAAGCGCGGCACACGGTCTTCGCGGTCGCGCAGGATGTCGGCGAGCGCCAGATCCATGACGGGAAAGCCGGGCACCGAAAGCTCGGTCAGCGTGCGCGGAAAGGTGTTGAGGACGAGTTGCCCGGCGTGCGAGGTGCCCGCTGAATAGGCAATGTTCTCGTGTCCGATCGCGCGGCCCAGGCCGGTCGCCGCCGCCATGCGAGTTTCGCCTAACGGCACTTCCTGCTGCCTGGACCCATCGATCGACCGGTAGCTGATCGACTCCAGAATCAGCGGGTGGAGCCGGTAGACGGACATGAACTCCTGTGTCAGCGTGTACTCCACCCCGTGGTTGTTCAACGGGTTGCCGATTATACCGCCGAACTCCCGGTTGTGGATCTGTATTCCGGCCAGGTCGTTGAGCGCCTTACGGTGCTTTCCCTTCTTGAACAGGTTGGCCAGGAGGCCGTACCAGTTACCGTTCATGCCGTCGTTGAGGATGCGATTGGGCAGCACGGCTGGCGTCCATTCGACTGTGTGGAGCTTTGCCATGACGGCGGCATTGATCAGGCGAGCCTTCTGAAAGAGGTCCTCTTCACCTAACGTTGGATAGCTTGCCTTCAGCCTGTCGACTATGGCGTTGTGCTCCTTCGCGAATAGGGTGTGGAGGAACGAGAGTCCGAGATGCCAGGTGCGATTGACGAGCCCGGAACGCTCGACGCCGGTCTTCGCGTCTACGGGCAGATATCCCCCCGGCAAGTCGAGATATGCCCCCTTCCCCCCCTCTCCGGTGGCTTCGCTTCGCGACCGAAGAGACCCGCATGCCACCACTTCGCCGGTGGGTAGCTCGCTGTCGGTGTCGCCGCTGCCATAAACCTGCGAACCGTCCCACCAGGAAGTGACGACGTTGGTACGCGGCTCGATGCCATCCTTGGCCAGCGCCTTGTGTGGCGACTCGACCCGCTTCGGCACCGGCAGCGCGTCGATGCCTAACGCTCGGCGCCGCGGATCCGCTTCACCGAGCGGCACCATGTGTACATCGGTCGGGTGCGGGTCACCTGCCACGACCCAGTCATGATTCTGAAACTGAATCCACCAGGAGCCCATGTGATTGAAGAATGGAATCTCCAACTGCCCGCCAGGGCGATCGCAGTGCAGAAGCACACGGGCAACCTCGGCCGGACTCGGCTGCATCAAGCTGTGCTCGTCGTCGCTCTTGGTTAGTGCCGGATCGGTGTTGCGGCCGAACAGGGTGAAAGCGGCGCCGGCTGTAGGGCTGTGCGGATCGGTCCAGCTACCGTCCGTCTGACGATAGAGACCCGCAGTGCCAGGTGGCACCGTCCCAGGCGCGATCAAGGCGCTACGGGCGCCGCTTCGGTACGAATCGAAGAGATTCCGCTTATCGGCGTTATCGCGCGTCTTGGCCAACTTCAATACCGAGAGCAGGTCGGCGCCGCTCATGCCTTTGATCTTGAGCGCTGCAAGCGCCTTCTTCTGCACGTACCAGTTCGTATGGCGGGGGCGAGCCTTCGAGCCAAACAGGATGCTGTCGGGAATCGCAGCGGTCATGACGCCGAGGGCGGCGTCGACGGTCCTACCGGCAATGCGTCCTGCCTTTTCCTTCAGAAGTCCCGTGATCGTCGGCCTAACGAATGGCGCGGGGAAGGCGGACCTGAGCGCATTGGGGACAGGCTTGGGGAACCTGGTGTTGACGGCATCCGGCCGCGCGAACCGCTGATCGGTAACCTCGACCTCGGGACGCGATAATAGGTTACCAGCGCAAACCCTGAGCTGGCCTTCCCAGTGCGCGCGCAGAGGGTGATCAGCCGATTTGGAAAGCGCCGCGGAATAGGCGTCGCGCGCTTCGGCCCACTGCTGACGGAAAAGGAGCGCAGTGCCGAGGAGGCCGTCACTTTCACCAGTGGAGTCTAAGGCCGCAGCCAGTCGTGCCTTCGTTACCGCGTCCGAATAACGTCGTTCAGCGAGAGCGCTTCTCGCCATTTGCTTCGTCGCCGCCAGGTCGATCGGCGCAACAGCCTCATTGCTGAAAGTTGAAACGGGATAGCTGGCCTGGACCTCCATCATGTCGTCGCCCATCAGGATCCTCCGCTGATGAAGAAGAACGACTCGGCATGGTTAGGACTCTTCGGAATGCGCGAGGTGAGACATGTGTCCACAATGCTGGCGACGTGGCTCCAGCGGTCTTACCGAATCGGCACACTCGCGGCTCGTCGGGCCGAGTTCCTCCGGGAACGGCCCTTCTGGCGGGTGGGGCGCGGCGAGTCGGGGTAACCTCGCTCTCCCGTCGCAGCAAAGCTATAATCGCAATGTGAGAAAATTGCAACAAATCGACGGCGAGCTGATCACCAGCGGGGGAGCCTCCGAATGGCGAACCGTGAGGCATCGACAGCGTGCCGCAGGAGTGCGAGTGTGAAGGGCCGCATGGCTCGACGGATGTAGCTGCTTGCTACCAAGCTATAGCGTACGCGGTGATCCGCCGGAATCGCTCGCAGGGTCAGACAGAGGAACCCACATGCCATTCGATCTCATGAAGACCAGGGAGTACCTCGAGATAATTGATCTCAGCGGTACACCGCGAAGCCGATCGGGCTTTGCGCATAACGCGCGAGGCCGGGCGACCCCGCATTGGCCCTCGGCACAATCCAGCTTCCGCAGGTCGTACATCGTGCTACTATGACTTCCAGAAACGCTGCCCGTCCAGCGGTCGTGGCTCTCGCGATGATGACGGCGGTGACGTTACCGGCCGACGCCCAGGAACCTCGCCCCACTCTCCTCGCCGTCTTCGCTCACGCCGACGACGAGTTTGTGATCGGACCGCTGCTCGCCAGGTACGCGCGCGAAGGCGCCGATGTTCACCTCCTCATCGTTACGCGAGGAGAGAAGTACGCTCCGCAAACGGGCCTGGCGCCTGGCGATGAGATCGCGCGAGTTCGCGCCTCCGAAGCCCAATGCGTGGCGCGAACGCTCGGCATCAACCCCCCGATTCTGCTCGGTTTCGACGACGGCGGACTGGGCCAAGCGATGATGCCGCCCTGGGCCACCCTCGGCGACGCGCGCGAACAGATCGCATCCAGGCTGGGTCAGCTGCGCCCCGACGTAGTCATTACGTGGGGCCCTGATGGAGGATACGGCCATCCCGACCACCGCCTGGTCGGTGCGATCGTCGCCGAAATTGTTCAAGCCATGAAACCGGCTGACGCCCCGGCGTTGCTCTTTCCCGGAATGGTGGCGGGTCGCGTCCCTCCAGGACAGAATCCGGCTGGTTTGCCCTGGGCAACGTCACCGTTGGAACGCCTGACGGTGCAGATTTCCTACACGGAAGCCGACCTAACGGTTGCAGCCGACTCGTTTTTGTGCTATGCCAGCCAGTTCCCGGAGTCCGAGCGCCGGGCCATTCCGCGGGCCGTTCACGAACTGGCGTGGCAGGGTCAAATCTACCTGCGCCCATGGCGAGGCCGCGCGCAAGGGGGAGACATATTCCACCTCCGGGAGCCATGAGGTACGGCAAGGATTAGGAGGTGCGAGGTGCGAGGGGAAGTGCGAAGTGCGGGGTGCGAGCGCGTAGTGGGGAGTGCAAAATCGTTAGGACAGTCCAGACAGAGGAACTCACATGACATTCGATATCACCAAGGCCAAGAAATTCCTCGCGGATATAGATCTCAGCGGTACGCCGCGAAGCATGTTGCTCGCCGCGGAGGATGAGACCCGCGAGGTGTTCGACGAAGCACAGAAGCAGATGCAGGTGGTCGGCTCGGGCGTGTTTTCCTTCGCCGAGGGGGTGGATTCCCACGTTCGGGAATCGATCTCCGATTCGGCGCTCCTCGCTCAGCTCGTGGCGAACAAACAGGCGCCTGCCGAACAGGATCCGCTCAAGTGGTTCTCCGCGTACTCGGATGTGCTGCAGCATCTGGGTTGGACGCTGCAGGAGAGCGGCTGGGTCGACTATACGACTCGGGGAACGAGCGCCGAGGTGCACGAAAAAATTCTCGAAGTGGCAACTCAGGCCTTTGGCGCCACCCCTACAGCGCTGCTGATCATCACTGAATCAGTTCAGGCGCTCAAGGCGATGAAGCCCGACAGCTCGTGGTTGACGATCTTCAGCCGCGAATCGCAGAAGGCGAAGATCGCGCGCTTTCAGATCGGTCTCGTTAGCAAAGACCCTCAAGGAGACGTGTTCGTCTCCCTGCTCGCCTGTCTCATCGAGGCGAAGAGTACCATAACCCAGGTGCTGTTCTTCAAGTTCAAGGATGCGAGGGGCAGCTTTCGGGCGAACACCTCCAAGGTTTCCATTAACGCTGCGGCCCTCATGGAGCTCGGGCCGACGATCCGCGCCAAGACGCGAGTGTATCAGGCCGACTACGTCAGCAACATTCTGAACGTTTGATGCATTACGAGCGCGACGTTCCGTTGTGCCACGGGGTCGCGCGTCTCGTCTTGGTGTCGCATTGATAGGTGGGGCTGGACCGCATTCGGCTGTAATCACCTCGCAACCGTTAAACTGACCCTGGTCACCAGCACGATGAGCGTACGCGTAGTTCGGTTGGGAACACCACGTGTTCGCGGAGAAGGACTTCGAATCGGCACGGTGCGCCGCCCCCCTCGTGGCGTCCCGAAAGCCGAGTTTGCGTCCCAGAACTGGTACGATGTCTGGTTTCCGAACCTTGCGCCGAGTGCCGGAACCGTGAAGCTCGGGCTGCAGGCCCAGTCGCCGAAGCAATGGGCAGCCTACGTCAAGAAGTACAGAACCGAAATGTCCGCGCCCGACGCTCGGCGCACGATCGAGCTCCTCGCCGTGCTTTCTCGGACGGCCGATTTCTCCGTAGGATGCTACTGTGCGGACGAAGACCGTTGCCACCGTTCGATACTGAGGGAGCTGCTGCTGGAAAACGGCGCGCTGGTAGAGTAGGCTCCGCCAGGTCCGCGTTAGGCGGACGCCCCGACTACCTGGAGTCACCCATGGACACACAAGGACCACCCTGCCTGCGCTGCGGCGGGACGATGGAAACAGGCTTTGTTGCCGACAAGGCCCACTACTCCGTTCCGGATACTCAAAAGTGGGTCGAGGGGCCGCCCGAGCATTCCTTCTGGTCGGGCCTTCGAATGAAGAATCGCGATGTGATTCCGGTCATCACGTTCCGCTGCGAAAAGTGCGGCTGGCTCGACTCGTACGCACAAGCGCCGGCACCTTGAAGCGCCCGCGTGACCGACCTCGTCAAGCCACGGGCTGTCCACAATTCGAACAGAACGCCGCCCCCAACTGACGCCGCTCACCGCAGTTGGGGCAGTCGACCGCAGCGCGCCGGTACCGTTCGATGAGCGCTTCGGCTGCATCGCCCTGCGCGCCGGTAGCCTCGTCGTTGCGCATTGCCAGCACCGCATCCGCCGTATACGCAGCCTTGAGAGTGGCGTAATCCGTATCGGAGAGCTTACCCGTTGCGCGATCGAATTCTACCTCTCGCAAGGCATCGACGGCCCGTTCGACATCGGTAGGCTCGCTGCTGATGACCGGCGTGGGGGGGGCGGCCCCAGCATCGGCGAAAATCGGGTAGAGAACGAAAGCTAGCGCGCCAAGCGCGAGCACCGTACCGACGAGCAGCGCAAGCATC
>JBGTNB010000455.1:0-6030 GCA_041743285.1 Gemmatimonadaceae bacterium | reverse complement strand
GCACGCGCGCCGCCGACACGCTGCGCCACACCGGCCTGTTCGAGGAGCGCTACCGCGCCATCGGCGGCTACTCGACAGGCATGAAGCAGCGTGTCAAGCTCGGCCAGGCGCTCGTGCACGACCCGGCCTTCGTCTTTCTCGACGAGCCCACCGCAGGGCTCGACCCGGTCGGCCGCGAGGAGATGCTCGACCTGGTCCGCAAGACGCACCGCGAGTTCGGCATCAGCGTCCTCTTCTCGTCGCACCTCATGTCCGATGTCGAGCGCACCTGCGACCGGATCATCGTCCTCCAGGGCGGCCAACTCGTCGAGTCGGGCGAGGTCCAGAGCTTCACGAAGGAGACGGAGTCGGTGTTCCTCGAGGTCGACACGCGGCGCGACGAGCTGGTCGCGGCACTCGAGGCGCGCAATATCCGCGTCACCCGCGAGGCCGGTGGACTGCTCATCGAAGGGCCTGACGAGTCGGTCTACGACCACATCCGCGACGCGCTGGTGGAGGCCGAGGCGCCGCTCAGGCGCATGGCGCCGCGGCGGCACGTGCTTACGGAGCTGTTCGAGAAGGAACACGCCGGAGGCGCCGCATGACGACGACTCCAGCGATCGACACCGCCCCAGAGCCGCAGGCCCGCACGGGCACGGTCTTCGACATCGGCTACCAGCGCTACGCCGGCGAGCGCGAGGGCCGCAAACGCTCGCGCCTCGCCGTGTACAAGGATGGCGTCCGCATCGCCCTCGGCTTGGGCCGCGGACCGCGCGCCAAGGTGCTCCCCTGGTTCTTCATCGGCGTCCTGTCGTTCATCGGCCTGGTCATGGCGATGGTCGCCGGCGCGGCCGCGCGACTGGGCGGTCCCGATGCGGCGGCGCAGCTGCCGTCCCATGGCGACTACTACGGCATCGCCGCCATCATCATCTTCGTCTTCGCCGCTGTCGTCGCGCCGGAGCTGCTCTGTCGCGACAGGCGCGAAGGGACGATCAACCTCTACCTCGTCAGGCCGCTCACCGGAGGCGATTACGTCGCCGGGCGCTGGCTCGCGTTCTTCTCAGTGATGCTGGTAACCGTCTGGCTGCCGCAGATCGTTCTCTTCCTCGGCCTGTCGGGCGGCGCCGCCGATCCTCTCGCATACACGCGTGAGAACTGGCTGGACATACCGAAGTTCCTCGCGTCAGGCGTAGTCATGGCTGTCTACGCGACGACGATCGCGCTACTCGTCGCCGCATTCACGCTGCGCCGGGCGTACGCGTCGGTGTTCCTGGTAGGGCTGTTCATCATTACGACGCCGTTCACACTCGGACTCTCCCAGGAGATCGACGGGCCGGTGGGGCAGTGGATCTCGATGTTCAACCTGGCGAGCATACCGCTCTACGTCGGTGACGTGATCTTCGGCACCCCGAGCGAGTTCACGGAGGACTTGCCGGCGGTGCAGCTCCCCGCGCTGACCAAGATCCTCTGGTACCTCGGCTGGACCCTCATCCCCGGTGCCATTCTCTGGTGGCGTTACCGGAGGCTCACGCCATGATCGTCCCCACGACTCCCGTCATTCGCGTAGGCGGCGTCTCCCGCTGGTTCGGCAGCTTCGTCGCGGTGAGCTAGAGTCGAGGTCCCTGGACGGGAATCCGCTTCTGTCCGTAATTCCTGCGAAACCGGGATCCAGCTTCTGTCCATCATTCCCGCGAAATTGGAGCTTCTGTCCGTCATTCCCGCGAAAGCGGGAATCCAGCGACTCGTATAGCATGCCTGGATTCCCGCTTTCGCGGGAATGACGGCCAAACACGGTCACGTCCATGCGCGTCCAGTTGCTCGGTTTGTAATCGGTACGGTCGCATCTCCGTTACGCGCCGATCGAGTAGGGCCACACCGACCCATCCCACGGTAGCGCGAATCGTTAGTGTCGCCCGAGCGCTCGGTGAGCTCTCGGGCGATGTCGTTTTCATCGGCGGCGCTATTGCGCCATTGCTGCAGACGAACCCGGTGATCCCCTCGCGTGCGCCCAACTGATGACGTGGATGCAATAGTCGCGTCGACGCACTACGCGAGCTACAACGCTCGTCGCCCTACTCTCTGTGGCCGCGAAACCTCTGCGCCCTCCGCGTTAAAATGCGGGACGTATGCTGCAACCATGGGTCGACCAGGCGGTTGATCGCGCCATTCACTTCGTCGACCTCGAAGCCGCGCAGCATCGGGTCGATGCGGACCTGCTTCGCCGCCCTGTGCGGCACCGCTCCACCGTGTTTCATTGGATGTCGCCGATCCCCCCGCCAGCGGGGTGCTCGCGGAGTTCTGGTCCGCAACGTGCCACACCTCCCGCCAAACTCCGCGATTCCTCTGCGCTATCTCAATTGCCGCGATGACAACCTCGCTCGACCAGGCCCAGCTGTATCGCGTGCTCGCCGAGACTACCCCAGACGCCATCATCACGATCGACGAAGAAAGCACGGTACTCTCGGTCAACCCGGCCGCAGAGCGCATCTTCGGGTACACCGCCGCCGAAATCGTCGGGCGACCGCTCGATCTGCTCATGCCCGAACGCATGCGCGCCAGGCATCACGGAAGCATCAGCGCCTACCTGGCGACAGGGCAGCGGCACATCCCCTGGACCGGCGTGCGGCTCCCCGTCCTGACCAAACATGGGACGGAGATCCCCATGGAGATTTCCTTCGGCGAGTTCATTACGAACGGGCGCCGTCTCTTCTCCGGCTTGCTGCGGGACGTTACGAGCCAGGCGGCGGCCGAGGAGGCGCTGGCGGCGGCAGTCGCTCAGGCGGAGCAGAGGGCTCTGGAGGCGGAGTCGCTGTCCGCGCAGCTCCAGGACTATGCGGTCGAAATCGAAGCGGTAAACGAGGAGCTGCAGATGACGGCCGCCGAGCTCGAGGAGCGCACCGAGCAGGCGGAGCGCACGGCTGCCGCACTCGCCGAGAGCGAAACGCGCTACCGCCTGGCCGCCGATGCGGCGCATCTCGGCACGTGGACCTGGGACCTCGCCACTGATGCCGCCACATTCGACGAGCGTGTCCGTGCGCTCTTCGGCTTTATCGAGGACGATCCGCAACCGCGCGTCGAGATCCTGGCCACCCGCATCCATCCGGAGGACCGCGAACGGGTGAGCAGCGCACTGGCCAAGGCGACAGATCCCGATGGTGATGGACGCTACGACGCCGAGTATCGCGTGGTGCGGCCGGACGGCAGCGAGCGTTGGGCGCTGGCCTCCGGCGTAATGCGTTTCGAAGGAGAAGGTGGTGAGCGCCGGCCAACGCATATGGTCGGAACGGCCATGGACGTGACGGTGCGGAAGAGGGCTGAGGCGGCGCTGGCCGCGAGCGAGCGGCAGCTCCGCACCTTGATCGACGCGATTCCCACGCTGGCTTGGACTGCGCGGGCGGACGGCTACATCGACTGGTATAACGCGCAGTGGTATGAGTACACGGGCACCGCTCCCGAGGAGATGGTCGGATGGGGATGGCAGGCGGTGCACGATCCGGCGATGCTGCCTTACGTCCTGGAGCGGTGGCAATCATCGATTGCCACCGGGCGCCCCTTCGAGATGACCTTCCCCCTCCGTGGCGCGGATGGCGTGTTCCGCCCGTTCCTCACGCGCGTCACGCCACTCAAGGATGCCAACGGGCAGGTGATTCGCTGGTTCGGCACCAACACTGATGTCGAGGCCGAACACGCGGCACGGGAGGCGGCTGAGCGGTCGGCGGCGCGCATGGCACAGTTGCAGGGGCTCACGGCGGCGCTCGCCGAAGCACGCACCCTGGACGACGTAGCGCGGATCGTCATCTGGCAAGCGGGGAAGGCCGCAGGCGCGAAGAGCGCGCTGGTCGCGCTCCGCAAGGTGGTCGAGGGGCGGCCGACGGACGATGCGTGGATCGTGCAGCAGACGGGCCTTCCGCCGGAGGTGCTCACCCCCTACGAGCACTTCTCCATCCGCTCGACGCCGAGCCCGGAGGCTTTGGCGCTCCGGAGCCGCGAGCCGGTCTGGGTATCGGGCATCGAAGCGGATACGCTCACGGCGCGGTTCCCGGAGGTCTCGGCCCTCTGGGCGGATCTCGAGGTGGCTGCCCTGGCTACGGTTCCTCTTACGGTCGGCGGCGAGACAATTGGTGCGATGTCCTTCACCTTCGAAGAGCCTCGCTCGTTCCCAGAGGAAACGCAGGCCTTTTTCCTCGCGACCGGGCGTCAAGCCGCCCAGGCAGTCGAGCGTGCGCGACTGTTCGAGGCCGAACGAGCAGCCCGCGCGGCGGCCGAGCGGGCGAATCAGGCGAAGACCGACTTCATAGCGAGCATGAGCCACGAGCTCCGCACCCCTCTGAACGCCATTGCGGGTTACGCCGAACTGATCGAGCTCGGCGTTCACGGGGCGGTGACCGAACCTCAGCGCGACGCCCTTCGCCGCATCCAGCGCAGCCAGCGCCATCTCCTCAGTCTGATCAACGATGTTCTCAACTTCGCCAAGCTGGAGGCCGGCAAGGTCGAGTACCGCCTGATCGAGGTGGGCGTAGACGCGGCGCTCGAGCTGCTGGAATCGCTCGTCGAGCCACAGCTGCGGGCCAAGGCGTTGCGCTTCGAGCGGGATCACTGTGATCCGGATCTCTCTCTCCGGGCGGACCACGACAAACTGCAGCAGATCCTCGTAAATCTGTTGTCCAACGCGATCAAATTCACCGCCCCCGGCGGTACAGTGACGATCAGATGCGCCGAGGCATCTGGGAGCGTGCGCATCGCCGTGCGCGATACGGGGATTGGTATCCCCGTCGACCAGCTCGAACAGATCTTCGAACCATTTGTGCAGATCGACCGGCGGCTCAACGCTCCTCACGAGGGCGCCGGCCTGGGGCTGTCCATCAGCCGCGATCTGGCCCGGGGAATGGGCGGAGATCTCACGGTCGAGAGCACCGTCGGCGCGGGATCTGTCTTCACCCTGACGCTGCCCTCAGCAACAGAGGAGTAGCGCCGCGCTGGAGCATCTTATCGAGTTAAAGCTCCGCAAGATTGAACCACGGAGGACACAGAGGACAGCAGAAACAAGAAGCACCAAGCGCAGGCTCGGCACGGGTCTCAATCATCAGAGCCATTCCTGTTTGTAATGGCTTTTCCTCTGTGTCCTCCGTGTCCTCTGTGGTTCAAACTGCCCTGACATAACGCTACAGCGATGTCCGTCAATCCCGCGAATTGCCTTTCCACGCGAGAGACCAGTCCTGAAACTTCCCTGACCCCCCGCCCGTACCGTCGCAAGCATAGCAGTCTCTTCCCCGTCGGCCCCCGACCCGCGTGCTCATGCGACCACCGCGCACCTCGATAGCGCGCTACTTCCCTGCCGGTTGCCACCCCGAAAGGTGGCGCTACCGGACGCTCACACCATGATCGCCCCCGCACAGCCAGTCATCCGCGTGGACGGCGTATCTCGCTGGTTCGGGAGCGTAGTCGCGGTGAGCGACGTGAGCTTCGACATCACGCCGGGGATCACCGGCCTGTTAGGCCCGAACGGCGCCGGCAAGACGACGCTGCTCCGCATGATGACCGGCCTCGCCGGAGTCTCGAGCGGCTCCATCACCGTCTTCGGCGAGCCGGTGCGCGACAACCCGCCGCTCTACGGCCGCATCGGAGTCATGTCCGAGCACGAGACGGTCTACGGCTTCATGAAGGGGCGCGAGTTCGTGCGGATGATGGGCAAGCTGCGCAAGGTGGAGAACCTCGAGTCGGCGGTCGATCGCGCCATCGACCTCGTCGACCTTGCCGACGCGCAGCACCGGCCGATGGGCACCTACTCGCGAGGCATGCGCCAGCGGATGCGCCTCGCGGGCACGCTCGTGCACGACCCCGAGCTGCTGATTCTCGACGAGCCGCTCAACGGCGCAGATCCGCGGCAGCGCGTGCACTTCAAGCACCTTCTCAAGCGCCTAACGTCCGAGGGGAGGACGATCGTGCTGTCGTCGCACATACTGGAGGAGGTGGAGGAGCTGGCGGACACGGTGCTGCTGATCGTGAACGGCAAGCTCGCCGCGTCAGGCGGGTTCCGGGCGATCCGCGCCG
>JBGTNB010000454.1:0-5171 GCA_041743285.1 Gemmatimonadaceae bacterium | reverse complement strand
TGCGCTCCGGCGCGGATGCGGCAAGCGCGACTTTTCCGGAGCGGCCGAATCCCGGCTCGATCCGCGGAGGACCTTGTCGTCGCGCCATCGCCTGATTGTCTTTCTCGCCCGCCGGACGAGCGGGGCACGGCTCGTCTCGACGTTAAATCCGGCGATTTAACGAGCAGTTAAGGATTTGGACCCGCCGCTTGTTATAGGGCGCCTTCGCGTACCCTTTGAGCCGCCACAGCCGCCTGGGCAGTCGAATGTTGCGAGCCTTCGACCTAACCCCGCGAGATGTGTGCTGAACCTGGACACAAGATTGCGGCGCGCACCCGGATGCGATAAGACCCGGTTCTGGCTCAGGCACCCGTAGCTCAGCTGGATAGAGTGCTGCCCTCCGAAGGCTCGTGTCAAGCTGGTCAGTGGGAGCATTGAGGATAAAAGAGACAGTAAAAACAGCATCTTACGCGAAGGTCGTCCGGCCCTTCACAGTCGCGGAAATCCCGCGTAAGCATAGCGTAAGCAGATGCACCCGTAGCTCAGCTGGATAGAGCGTCGCCCTCCGAAGGCGAAGGCCACAGGTTCGAATCCTGTCGGGTGCGCCATTCCTCCTCGGGTAATGCCTGAGAAGTTCTAGCCTAGAACTAGTCGCGCATCAGCTACTCATGGCGTCGTTCTGCCATAGCCGTCCAGGCGCTGATATGGTCCTCATGTAGCTGACGAAGGCTCTCACTGCCGGTGAGAGCTCACGATTGCTCGGAAACACCAGGCTCACGTCGACGGATGGCACAGACCAGTCCGGAAGCAATCGCTGGAGTCGCCCTGCGGCGATTTCTGGTGCGCACAAATACCCGGAGATGCATCCCACGCCTGCGCCGTTCGCAACCAAGTGGTGGATCGTAAGGGGATCGTTGACCGAAACTCGTGGCTCGATCGCCAGCTTCACACGTTCGCCATCGACTCGGGACAAGAACCAAGGGCGCGGCACGCCATCCGAGGACGGCATCTCCAAGATGTCATGGGTCGAAAGCGCCTCGGGTGTCTCAGGGATACCCCGCCGAGCCAGATACTCCGGCGCTGCACACAGATAGCGATGCATGGCACCCAGATGCGTCGCGACCATATCGGAATCGGGCATGGGGCCGATCCGTACGGCCACATCGACTCCGTCGGCCACAAGATCGACAGGACGACTTGTAAGTTCCAGTTTGATGCTCACGTCCGGGTACTGAGCGAGAAAGGGCGGAAGCAGCTCGGACAGCACTCTCACCCCAAACCCTATCCCTACGCTGACGCGGAGCACGCCGCGTGGGCCCGCATCCAAGCTGCCGACATAATCGACCGCGTCGCTCACGCCGGTCAGAATGGCGAGGCAGCGTTCCTGGAGAGCGAGGCCAGAGGGCGTGAGCCGCACTTCGCGCGTTGTGCGCTGAACTAGGCGCGTGTGAAGCGCGCCTTCGAGCCTCGTGATGCTTCGACTCACCGAAGATTTGGGCAAACCAAGCTCGCGCGCGGCTGCGGAAAAACTGCTGAGTCTAGCCACGCTCGCGAATACGCGCAGGTCATTCAGGTCGAGCATCGGCAGTATCCCGCTCTCGGAACAGTGCGTTCCGAGAACGCTCCAAACGTTATCCGGTCTTGAGAGTTACGTAGTCTATAACTCAAGAAAGACATCGTAATGTTCCTGATCTATGTTGGCGTTGTTATAGTAGCGCCACGAAGATGACTGGTCTTGCGACCACGATCTTGGCGATTGGTGCCGCCGGGCCTTTTGCGGGACTCGTGGTTCCAGCTCTCGCGAGCCAAGGTGCCAAAGTCCGAGGGTTCGTAAGGGAAGAAACGCAGGGGGACGCGGTCCGTGCCCACGGCGCCGACGAAATCGCGCTCGGCGACCTTCGTGATCGGTCGAGCCTCGACGCGGCGCTGATCGGTGTCGACGCGGTGTTCTATATCGCACCGGCCTTTCAGCCCGACGAGGTCGACCTCGGTTTGGCGATGGTCGACGCCGCAAAGGCGGCAGGCGTGAGCCGAATCGTTTTTTCTTCGGTGATTCATCCGACACTGAGTGCCTTGGCCAACCACGCCGCCAAGGCACCAGTCGAGGAGGCTATCCTCGGTTCCGATATGGAATATGTCTTTCTTCACCCGGCCATCTTCTTCCAGAACTTGGCCCGAAGTTGGCCGGGAGTGGTCGCCACCGGCGTATTCACCGAACCCTGGTCGGCGGAGACGCGCTTCAGCCGGGTCGACTACCGCGACGTCGCCGAAGTCTCGGCGCTCGCCCTGACCGGCGACCGGATGACGTTCGGCACCTTTGAACTTTGCGCGGAAGGCGACCTCGATCGCAGCGATGTCGCGGCTCTGATGGCCGATGTGATGGGCCGACCGGTCGTCGCCGCCGTCGGTGACCCTAATCGGGGTCCTCAAGAAATGCGACCCATGTTCGACTGGTACGACCACCACGGCCTGCTCGGGAACAGCCTCGTGTTGACCATGCTCCTCGGCCACGAACCCCGCTCGCTGCGCAGCTACTTCGAGGAGTTGCAGGCCAGTCCAGCCCCAAGCTGAAGATCTACGCCTCCACCAGGATCAGTCCCCCGAAATTGAGAGATCCCCGCCATGCCCGAAGTCAACGTCGCACCTATCGAAGTCGAAACGAGAACTCGTCACGGCGACCTCGTTCGCGCCGATGTATATTTGCCGAAGAATGCTGACGGCCCGGTTCCCGTGCTGTTCGGCGCTTCCCCCTATCAAAAGTCGCTGCGCCACCTGCCCGCGCACTGGGTCTTTCCCTTCATAGAGTACGGCCCGATCCAGCTCTATCTCGACGAAGGCTATGCCTATGTCGCGATGGACGTTCCCGGGACCGGGCGCTCCGAAGGGACATGGGACTTCGTCTCGCGCGCCGAGGGCGAGGCGATCCACGACATGATCGAGCACGTCGCGGGCCAGGATTGGTCAACCGGCGAAGTCGGCATGATTGGCATGTCCTATTATTGCTGGAGCCAGTGGAACGCCGCCCGGACTCGGCCGCCGTCGCTCAAGTGCCTCGGCGCGTATGACGGTGCCACCGACATGTACCGCGACTGGATGTACCACGGCGGCAGGCCGGTTCAGCAGTTCCTGAGCGAGTGGCTGTTCGGCTCGGTCCTGACCCAGCATCAGAACGAGGGGCACGACATTCGCGGCGGCGGGCGCGGCGAGGCGGTCTATGACATTCTTTCGCACCCGTTCGACGATGAGTGGCAGCGCCGACGCTCGCCCTTCTGGGAACTCGACCAGATCGAGATCCCGGTGCTTTCGATCGGGGCATGGGGCAAGTCCTCGCTCCACCTCCGCGGCAACTTCGAAGGTTTTCAGCGCGTAAAGGGTCCGCGCAAGCTGGTTGTGACCCCCGCCGACACATTCGCTGGCGCGCTCAACCAATATGCCGACCCGGAATTCCACCGGCAGGAGTTGCTGCCCTGGTACGACCACCATCTGAAAGGCGTGCAGAACGGCGTCATGGATGGCCCCGCGGTGCGAGTCTTCGTGCAAGGCGAGGACGCTTACAGAACCGCGACCGACTGGCCGCCGCCGGAGGCCATGCCGACGACCTTCTTCCTTGCCGGCGCGCACAGCGGAGCGGTCAAGTCGCTCAATGACGGCTCTCTGGTCGAAGCAGCCCCGACGGACGTGCTGGCGAGCACGAGCTGGACCTATCCCGATCCCGAGTGGATGGCGGGCGTGACCACGTTCGGCGAGAGCGGCGTTCCCGACCATGTCGCCCGGGTCAACACCTTCACGACCGCTCCGTTCGATCGCGACCGCGAGTTCACGGGACAGGGCGTGCTCGTTCTCCACGCCTCGTCGGATCAGAGCGACATGGACCTGGTCGTCAAGCTGTCGTTGCTTCCCGAGGGCGGCGGTCAGCACGGAACCAAGGTCAGTCAGGGCTGGCTACGCGCTTCGCACCGCGCCGAGGATGAGACGCTGACCACCGACATGCGCCCGTTCCACAGCCACCAGGCGGCCGAGCCGATCGCGTCCGGAAAGGTCTACGCGCTGCGCGTCGAGCTGATTCCGATGTCGTTCCTGGTGCGCGCGGGCGAGCGCATCCGGCTGGAGATCAGCAACTGGGATTCGCTGATCGCCGATGCGCCGATGACGCATTTCTACGGCCAGAAGGTCGGCACCGATACCTACCACCACGACGTGGCGCACCCGTCTCAGCTCAGGCTGCATGAACGGCCGCGCGATCCCACGAACATGGTCGAGGCAGCGGCATGAATGCCCGCGTACTGGCTCGCGCCGACACCTGGCCCACGAAGATCGGCCGCGACGCCAAGCATCGGCATGGCTCGGGCGGGTTCCGCATCGAGATCCTTTTCCCTGGCCAGGCGCTCGGTCAGGGGGACAGCGGCATCGGCACGATCGGCCGTATCGACGACGCGCAGGTCGGACCGGGCACACTGGTGGCCATGCACCCGCACCGTGACGACGAGATTCTGACCTATGTCCGCGCCGGCCGGATCGAACACCGCGATACCGTGGGCGATGTCGAAATCATCTCGGCGACGCGGCTGATGCTGATGGGTGCGGGCTCCGAGTTCCAGCACGAGGAACTTGTGCTGCCCGAGGGCGGCGAGATGCGCGGCTTGCAGATCTTTCTGCGACCCGAAGCGGGTGGGCTGACGCCGCAGGTGCTGTTCCACGACTTCGGCGAAGCTTTCAGCGAGGGGGACTGGCGGCTGATCGCTGGCCCGAACGCAGAAGCACCGCTTCGGGTGCGCAGCGCAAGCTGGGTGCACGACGCGAGGCTCGTAGCCGGGAGCGGCCTTGCCCTTCCGCCGGTGCCTATCCCCGGCGCAACGCGGCTCCTCTACGTCTTCGAAGGCGTCGCCGTGATAAACGGGACGAAGCTCACCGCTGGCGAAAGCGTGATCATGGACTCGAGCGAAACACGCCTCGAAGCGAGCGAGACGACAGACCTCGTCCTTTTCACGACCAATGAAGCCGCGGCCGTATTCAAGGGCGGCATGTTCAGCGGGAACCAGGATCGGGGCCGCTAATGCTCGGCGACATCAATCATCATGACGCGGCAGACCTGCCGCAACCGCAGTCGCGCGGACAATCGTGCGACCTACCCAACAACGGAGAATTATCATGAACACCGATCGCATCGTTTTGGTCACGGGCGCCGCCGGCGG
>JBGTNB010000453.1:0-16598 GCA_041743285.1 Gemmatimonadaceae bacterium | reverse complement strand
GATGGCGCCGCGCGGCGCGCCGTGGCTTCCAGTGCCGAGCAAGGCATCGACGACGACCCGCGCGCCAGCGAGCGGGCCGCTCGTTATCCAGCCGGCGGCGCGGTCGCGCATCGTTTGGGCTTCGGCGGTCCTCGGCTCTCCGGCCTGCTCGATGGCGACCGACAGGCCCTGCTGGGCGAGCAGCCGGCCAACGACCCAGCCGTCCCCGCCATTGTTTCCGGGGCCGACGACAATTCGGACCCCTTCGGCGAGGAGCGGCCGGAAACGCTCCAGTATGATGTTCGTAGCAGCGGACCCGGCCCGCTCCATCAGCTCGAGGGAGGGAGTACCGGCGGCGATTGCCGCGGCGTCGGCCATTGCCGATTGAGCGGCCGACAATACCGGCACCGGCGGGTGCGGAACGCCGTTGGCCGGCGCGGGAGGCTCGTACATCCGGAGAGATGAAACGCGGCGGCTTCCCGAAGGAGCCGCCGCGATTGGCGTTAGGTGGTTGGAGCGCAGGTCACTTGTGCGACTGAATGATCGCCCTTCCGAAGCTGATCTCCCCGTTGTCGATGCGAATGTTGAAGCCGCAATCGGGGTTGCTGCACGCCCATGCCTTGAAGGTGATCGGTGCCCCGTCCCGTCCGTAATCGCTAAGAGGCACCAGCGTGCCCTTCTCGTTGCACTTGAGACAGCTCGGCAGCTCGTTCACATCCATCGGTCACCTCCCCGGCGGGCTCCTGCCCGGCCTTCCACATCATCCCCGGCTTTACTAAGCCAGCTGCACTCCACTCCAAGGGTATTCGCGCTCGAAGGTCTCGCCGAAGTCGAACACACCAATGAACTCGTCGCGAGAGTCGGTCGGCTGGCTAATCAACAGCCCCAGATCGACCAGCGTGAACACCACGTCTCCGATATCGGCGGTGCTGCGCACGCCCCATTGCTCCAGCACGAGTTGCGCCAGCACCCCGTAACGCTCGAGTGCCAGATCACGGCAGGCTTCGGCGAGCTCGCGGCCACTGATGTGACGGCGCTCGGGGAGCCGTGCCTGGCAAAACTCCAGCGCGCCGAGTACGAACAGGTACGCGTGCTCCTGAAAGCGCGGTTCCCGGGCGCGGATGCGGTCCATGATACCTTCGCGAAACGCCAGCTGCGTCACTCCATACCCTCATGCTGCGAGACCTGATCCGTGCGGCGAATACCGCCCCGGTCGATCGGTTCCCTAGTATGACGAGCGTTCGACGGTTTCACAACCGTACGGCGGGCTCCTCGGCGTTTGCAAACAGGGGAAACGGCGCCACCATCGTTCGCACCTCGCCCCGGACACGCGCGAAAGTTTCCTCGTCGGCCCCGGGCGACAACACCCGATCGATGAGCCCCGCGATTTCGCGCATCTCCTCTTCGCGCATTCCACGAGTGGTGAGCGCCGGGGTCCCGATACGCACTCCGCTGGTCACGAAAGGCGACTGTGTTTCTCCGGGCACGGTGTTCTTGTTCACGGTTATTCCGGCAGCGCCGAGCGCTCCTTCGGCGTCGCGGCCGGTGAGCCCGCGATTGCGAAGATCGAGCAGCATGAGATGATTGTCGGTGCCGCCTGACACGATATCGAACCCGCGCTCGATCAGCGCATCGGCGAGTGTGGTGGCGTTGGCCACCACCTGACGAGCATACTGTTGAAAGGCGGGACGCGCCGCTTCGCGCAGCGCTACGGCCTTGGCCGCAATCACGTGCATCAGCGGCCCGCCCTGTATCCCCGGAAAAACCTGCTTGTTGATCGCCGCCGCATGCTCCTGCCGGCAGAGGATCAGTCCACCACGTGGGCCGCGAAGCGTCTTGTGGGTTGTCGTGGTCACCGCGTCGGCGTGAGGTACCGGAGATGGATGGAGGCCGGTGGCGACTAGTCCGGCGATGTGCGCCATGTCGACCACCAGGCGCGCCCCCACTTCGCGGGCGATCTCGCCGAATGCGGCGAAGTCGATGATGCGCGAGTACGCGCTCGCGCCGGCGATTATCATCGCCGGCCGGTGCTGCCTCGCAAGATCACGCAAGGCATCGTAATCGATACGCCCGCTCTCTTCGCGGACTCCGTACGCGACTACGTGGTACAGGCGTCCCGAGAAGTTGACCGGCGATCCATGCGTGAGATGCCCCCCGTGCGAGAGGTTCATTCCAAGGATCGTCGCGCCGGGATCGATCAGCGCGAAATACGTGGCCATGTTGGCCTGGGCGCCGGAGTGCGGCTGCACGTTTACGTGCTCGGAGCCGAACAGCTCCTGCGCGCGCGTGATCGCCAGCGTCTCGGTGACATCGACCACCTCGCACCCGCCGTAGTAGCGCTTTCCGGGATACCCCTCGGCATACTTGTTGGTGAGCGCCGAGCCCATCGCGTCGAGCACGGCCGGCGACACGAAGTTCTCGCTGGCGATGAGCTCGAGCCCATCTGCCTGGCGATGTATCTCATCTTCGATAGTGCGGGCAATCTCGGGATCGGCAGCCCGCAGCGCCGCGCGTGGCGCCGGGTAGCTTCCGTTGTCCGAACCGTTGGCGCGAGCGCTCATTGCGACTCCCCCGCGGCAGCGCGGTCTATCTTCCCCACTCTCCGGGAGTGACGGCCGCCTTCGAACTCGGTATGCAGGAACATCCGGAGAATCTCCCTGCTGTCTGCCTCCGAAACGAAGCGCGACGGCAGGACGAGCACGTTGGCATCGTTATGCCGGCGGGAAAGCTCGGCGATCTCCGGCGACCAGGCAACCGCAGCCCGCACACCTGGATAACGGTTGGCCACGTAGGACATGCCCAGACCAGTTCCGCACAGCAGGACCCCCCGTGTAGCCCTGCCCTCGGAGATCTCCCGCGCCAGCGGATGAGCATAATCGGGATAATCGGTCGAGTCCGCGGAATCCGTTCCCAGGTCGGCGACGTCGTACCCCAACTCTCGGAGCTCGTGCTCGAGCATTTCCTTCAACTCGTATCCGGCGTGGTCCGCGGCGATTGGAATGCGTTCGGGAATCATCTTATTGGAGAACTCAGTCACGAGATGAGAGTTGCGAGGTGCGAGGAAGGAAGAGAAGGTCCTCTCGCAACTCGCATCTCGTATCTCTGTTCATTTATTCGGCCACTGCGGCCACGTCTTCACCATCGCGCCCACGCTGCGCAGCCGGCGCTCGGCCAAGCGGTCGGCCGCTCGATATGTCGGGATGCCGTCGGCGTTGGCGATCTCGAACACGCCCAGCACGGTGTTGTAGATCTCGTCAGCCTTGCGCAGTGAACGCGTCGTGTCCCATCCGGCAAGCTCGCTGTACACGTTGATCACGCCGCCGGCGTTGGCAACGTAGTCGGGAGCATAAAGAATATCGCGCTTGTCCAGCTCATCGCCGTGACGCTCCTCGAGCAGCACGTTGTTCGCCCCGCCAGCGACGATTTGAACCTTCAGCTGTTTGATCGTCGCGTCGTTGATGATTCCACCTAACGCGCATGGGGCGAAAATGTGCGCCTTGACCGAGTAGATGTCCTGCACATCCACCGCTTTTGCGCCAGTCTCCTGCACCACTCGCTCGACGCGGACCGGGTCGATGTCGGTGACGACCAGCTTTGCGCCGGCGGCGTGGAGCTCGGTGGCGAGAAAGTAGCCTACATGCCCACACCCCTGCAGCGCGACGGTCTTGCCGGCGAGGTCGTCCTTTCCCCACTTCCACTTGGCCGACGCCTGGATCGCGCGAAATACGCCGTGAGCAGTGACCGGCGAGGGGTCGCCGGAGCGTCCGGCGAGCCCGACGACATAGTCCGTCTCCATGTGGATGTAGTCCATGTCGGTGGGACTGGTGCCCACATCCTCGGCCGTCACGTAGCGCCCGCCCAGGCTTTCGACGAAGCGACCGTGAGCGCGGAATATCAGCTCGCGATTCGGCGTGCGATTGTCGCCGATGATGACCGCCTTGCCGCCGCCCAGATTTAGGCCGGCCACTGCGTTCTTGTAGGTCATCCCGCGGGAGAGCCGCAGCGCGTCGGTGATCGCCTCCTGATCGGAAGCATACTGCCAGAAGCGTGTACCACCTAACGCGGGGCCGAGCACGGTGCTGTGAATTCCGATGATCCCGCGATATCCAGCTGCCGGATCATGGCAAAGCACCACCTGCTCGTGCCCCATCGTCGCTATCGTTTCGAAGATTTCCATGGATTAGAAGTCGTTGGGCGCTGCGACTGACGGATAAGAGCTCAAAGGACGCGTGAAAAAGTACGGCATGTGGCTCACGAGTGGGAGTAGAGTTCGCGCGCGATCACGATCCGCTGAATCTCGCTCGTCCCCTCGTAGATCTCGGTGACCTTCGCGTCCCGGAACAGACGCTCGACCGGGTACTCCTTCATGTAGCCATAACCACCGAAAATCTGCACCGCCTGATTGGTGACCCACATCGCCGACTCGCTGGCTAGCAGCTTGGACATCGCGCCGAACTGAGTGGTGCGCACGCCGCGATCCTTGGCAAGCGCCGTGGCATGCAGCATTGCACGCGACGCCGTGACACGAAGCGCCATGTCCGCCAGCTTGAACTGAATCGCCTGCAGGTCGCGCAGCGCCTTGCCGAACTGCTTTCGCTCGCCGGCATACGCCGTGGCGTGTTCCAGCGCGGAGCGGGCGATTCCGATCGCCTGCGCCGCGATCCCCATACGGCCGTTGTCGAGCGACTGCATGGCGTACACGAATCCGCTGCCCTCTTCGCCAAGCATGCGACTCGATGGCACTCTCAGATTGTCGAACACGAGCTCAGTGGTCGGTGAAGCGCGAAGCCCCATCTTCTCTTCCTTCTTTCCGACGGCGAATCCCGGCAGATCCGGCGTCAGAATGAACGCGCTGATCCCGCGCGCGCCACGCCGCCGCGAAGGGGTGTCGGTCCGTACCATCGTCAGGTAGACGTCGGCATGCCCTCCGCTCGAAACCCAGGACTTGGTGCCGTTGATCACCCACGCGTCACCATCTCGCACGCCTTGTGCGCGCAACGACGCTGCGTCCGACCCCGCCTCGGGCTCCGAAAGTGCGAACGCACCGAGCATTTCGCCGCGGGCCATCGGCCCGAGGTATTCCCGCTTCTGTTCCGCAGTTCCCCATCGAAGGATCATCTGCGTCGGCAGGGAATTGTGCACGCTCATCGCCACTGCAACCGATGCGTCGGCGGCGGCAATCTCCTCGAGCGCCAGCAGATAGGTGTATGTATCCAGCCCCAGCCCGTCGTGCTCCTCGGGCACGAGCATTCCCAGAAATCCGAGCTCGCCCAGCCTGTCGATCACCGATCGCTCGAAGTGCGATCGCTCATCCCAATCTGCCGCAAACGGCGCGATGTTCTCGCGCGCGAACTCCCGCGCCAGCGACTGGATCTCGCGTTGCTCCTCGGTGAGGGGAAGAAGCTCATGCATGGGATTGGGATCGGAGTGTCTGAGATGAGAGATGCGAGTTGCGAGGAACACGTCGCTGCAAGTTCTCGCAACTCGCATCTCTCATCTCGACCCTATCCTCGCCATCACGCATAGCTATGAAACCCCCTTCCCGATTTCCGCCCCACCCATCCGGCCGCTACGTACTTCCGCAGCAGAGGACAGGGACGGTACTTCGGATCGCCGAGCCCCTGCTGCATCACCTCGAGAATAGCAAGGCAGGTATCGAGCCCGATGAGATCGGCGAGCGCCAGTGGGCCCATTGGGTGGTTCATGCCGAGCTTCATGACCGTATCGATTGCCTCCGGCGTGCCGACGCCCTCCATCAGGCAGTAGACCGCCTCGTTGATCATCGGCATCAGGATTCGGTTGGCCACGAAGCCGGGATAGTCGTTGACTTCGACGGCGGTCTTCCCCACCGCCTGCGCCAGCTCCAGGGTGCGCCGCGTAGTCTCATCGGTTGTCGCCAGCCCCCGGATCACCTCCACCAGCTTCATGACAGGCACCGGATTCATGAAATGCATGCCGATGACCTGCTCCGGCCGCTTCGTGCGCGCGCCGATCTCGGTGATGGAAATGGAGCTCGTGTTGGTCGCCAGGATTGCGTCGTTAGGCGCGAGCTCGTCCAGCTCGGCGAACAGATCGAACTTGAGGTCGGCATTCTCCGACGCCGCTTCGATGATCACCGTCCGGTCGCTAACCGCACCGCGGTCCACCGTGGCGGTCACCCGGCCGAGAGCGGCATCCCGGTCCGAAGCTTCGATCGCTCCCTTCTGCACCTGACGCGCGAGATTCTTCTCGATCGTCGCGCGGCCGCGGTCGAGCGCTTCCTTCGAAATGTCGATCATCACCACGTCGAATCCGCTCGCCGCGAACACGTGCGTTATACCGTTCCCCATCTGCCCAGCTCCGATCACCGCCACTCGATCCATCCCTATCGCTCCTCACGGCTGCCGCGCCGCGCCAAAGTCAGCATTAACGCGGCGCCCAGCCCCACGGCCGCCGCCAACCCACCTTCCGGTCCCCACGTACCACCGGTGGCCCAGTCCGGTCCAGCATCCACCACCCGGTAGACAGGCGCCGTTCCGAGCTGCGCGCCACTCACCTCCGTGTGCAGTGCCACCACGAGCACCGCGTTCCACGCCAGATGTGCGGCGATTCCCGCATAGAGGCTCCCTGTTACCAGCACGATCCATCCGAGAAATGCGCCCGCCAGCGTGACCACCGCCAAGGCTAGCGGATCGATGGTCCCCAGATTGCCGGCGTGGGCTACACCGAACAGCACCGCGGTGATGAGCACGGCCGGCCACGCGCCTAGCGCATCCTGCAGTACCCGCATCGGATACCCGCGAAAGAGCAACTCCTCGTAGGCCGCGGCGGGGAGAAGCACCAGCAGCATCAGCAACCCGTATCGCACCGCATCGCCGACCGTTCCGGGAGCGCCCAACGCATCGAGCCACCCCAGAGTCAGCAGCGCCAATGCCGGTATTGCAACTGCGGCCCCGCCAACCACCACCGCCCATCCTAACGTTCGAGGCCTAAGCGCCTCTTTATCCATCCACACCGCGCGCCACGACAGATCGTCGACCACACGGACCATGAACAAATGCGCCACCGTCAAAGAAACGAGCGCCGCAACGGCCTGCCCAAAGATCAACATCTCCATGGACCGGATTCGGAAGGCGCCGAGAATCACGAGCGCCAGTGCCATCACCGCGACCGTGATGAGCACAAATCCGGCCAGCCGCCACGGCGCGCGAAGCACCCCGCCGGCGTTGTAGAACAGCTCGCGTATTGTCATCGCGCGGTGCGCCGCAGAAACTGGGACTGCGGCGCACCGGGCGACATCAGTTCATCCGCTCCACCGAGAGCGCTACGGCGTCGCCGCCCCCCAGACAGAGCGTAGCCAGCCCGGTTGCCGCATCTCGGTCACGCATGGCATAGAGGAGCGTCGTCAGTACACGGGCGCCGCTCGCGCCGATCGGGTGGCCGAGCGCGATAGCGCCTCCATGCACGTTCACCCGATCCCAGTCCCAGTCCAGTTCGCGGCCGTCGGCCAGCGCCTGCGAGGCGAACGCCTCGTTGGCTTCGATCAAATCGTAGCTGCCGATCGTCGTCTTCTGCTTGCTCATCAGGTTGCGAACCGCCGTTACCGGTGCGAAGAAGAGATCCTGCGGCTCCACCGCTCCCGTTGCATACGCGTTTACCCGCGCCATTATCGTCAGGCCGTGCGCTCGCGCGTATGCCTCCGATGTGACGACCAGCGCCGAGCCTCCATCGTTCAGCGACGATGCGTTGCCGGCGGTCACCGACAGTTCATCGGCTGACTCCCCGACCCCGTTGCCGCCGAACGCCGGGCGCAGCTTCGCCAGCGATTCCGCGGAGCTGTCCTTGCGCGGCCCTTCGTCGACAGTCACTCGCACTGCCCCCTTGCGACCGGCAATCTCGACCGGAACGATCTCCTCATCGAACTTCCCTGATTCCTGTGCCGCCACTGCCTTACGATGGCTCTGCACGGCGAACTCATCCTGCATCTCACGCGTCACCTTTGCCTTGCGAGCGGTATACTCGGCGTGGCTGCCCATGTGCACGTCGCAGAACGAACACCAGAGCCCATCGCGAATCACCCCATCGACGAGCTGCTGATCTCCGAGCTTAACGCCGTTCCGCATGCCGTACAGGTAGTAGGGAGCGTTGCTCATTGATTCCTGGCCGCCGGCAACTATCACCTGTGCGTCGCCTGCCTTAATCGCCTGGGCGGCAAGCATCACTGCCTTGAGCCCGGACCCGCAGACTTTGTTGATGGTGACCGCCGACGTGCTAGCCGGGATTCCGGCGCGGATCATCGCCTGCCTTGCCGGGGCTTGTCCCACCCCGCCCTGCACCACGTTTCCCATGATGACTTCTTCGACCTCGCCTGGATCGATTCCCGCTCGCTCCACCGCGGCGCGAATGGCTATGGCGCCCAGGTCGGGAGCGGAGAGGGGCGCCAGAGCGCCGAGGAAGCGACCGATCGGCGTACGGGCAGCCGAGAGGAGCACTGGAGTGGTGAGGGATTTATCGGGCATGGCCGTGGCTCGCTGTTTGTGCGGTACTGACAACGCGTTCACGAAGTCTGCCAGGAAAGGTAGCCCGGCCGTTGGAGCGGGCAAAGACAGCCGGCGGGCATCGGGCGTTGGCACGGGCGTGGCAACCCGGCGCTAACTTGGAGAGCAGCGATCCCGAGCAGATCCGCCAGCAGTTCTCGTGAGCGCGCGATCGATCACACCTGGAGCGGATGATGGAGACCTATCTAGTACGAGGCTTTACGGTCGAGGTCGACAATACCCGTCCCGATATTTCGACCGCAGACGTGCTGGCGCGACTCTATGAAGCGCTAGAGCTCATCGAGCGCTATCAACCGTGGAGGCTCCGACACCTCGAGCGTGATCTGCGCAGCTTCCGCATCGAGCGTTTCCCATGCCGGGGGGCGTACTTCCCATCGGAGCGTACCTGCCTCACGGAACTGACTTTTCTGGCGCGCCGGGACATAACCGTGGCACCGGTGTCGGCTTCGATACTGCACGAGGGCATGCACGCCAGGGTTGATCGCCTCGGGCTGGCGCACCCATCACGGGACATTGCACGCGAAGAGCGCATTTGCCGACGTGCCGAGCTGGACTTTGGGCTGGCGCTGCCGCGCGAGCTGGGGGAACCCGTGGTCGCCCGTGCCGCCGCGGCACTTGCATCCGCGGATGAAGAGGTTGCGCCGGCAATCGATTGGCGTGAGGCGCTAAGGAGACAGGAGGCCGTCGATCGCGGCACGTGGACCGCGTAAGCTTCGATGCAGGGAACCGCCGATCACGCAGAGTGTTCGTAAATCGGAACTGCGCGAATCGCCAACCGGTAAGCGAGCAGCTTGTCCGCTCTTTATCGGCGTAATCTGCGTAATCTGCGTTCGCTGTACACTCGTTATGGGACTAGGGGGCCGGCAACGGCGTGGGAGATATCCGCGGTTTCGTCTGCGGATTCGCTTTCAGAGTGTAGCGATTACGCGGTTGTCCGATCCGCGCCGGTAATGCGCCGCGTAATCGACCTTGCGCTCGAGCGACTCGATCACCCCCTTCGCGAAATTCACCCCCTCATACTGCTGGGCACTCCCCAGTCCGCCCGGGCTGAACACGTTGATCTCCATCAGCTTGTCGCCAACGATGTCGAGACCCACCAGAAACATGCCATCCATCACCAGCTTCGGCCGTACCAGGTCGGCCAGCTCGAGTGCGGCATCGGTAATCGTCGCTTTTGCGAGTTTGCCCCCGGCGCTGATATTGCTTCGCATATCGCCGCTCGACCTAAGCCGCCGAAACGCGGCGAATTTCCCCTCGTACTCGAACGGCGCGCCGTTCATCATGAATAAGCGCGTGTCGCCTTTCGCTGCCGCCGGCAGATACTCCTGCGCAATCACGTAGCCATCGCGCACGATCGCATCGATCATCTGATTCAGGTTCGACGCGTCCTCCGGCTTCACGAGGAACACACTCTGCCCTCCCGATCCGGTGAGCGGCTTGAGGACGATCGTACCCTTTTCCGCTTTGAGAAAAGCCTTGATGTCCGCACGATCGCGCGTAATGATCGTCCGCGGCCGCACCTGTTCCGGAAAATCCTGGAAGTACATCTTGTTCGCGGCCGACGAGAGGCCGTCCGGGTCATTCAACACGAGCAATCCACGCTGGCGGGCGCGTTTGCCGAAAATGATCCCCGCCTGCTGCGCCCAGGGTCGTTCGATCGCGTCTTCCGAGGGATCGTTTCGAAGCATCAGTACGTCGATGTCCGACAGCGTCAGGCGTTCGCGCTTGGCGTCCTTCCCCTGCAACGCTTCGAGATAGCTCTCGCCGTCCGCGTACTTCTTTTTTGGCGCCCCGCGCGCGCGCGCACGGATCTGCCCGTCGGTATCGTAGGCGAAGTCGCCGACGCCGATCATCCACGACTCGTGGCCCATGCCCACGGCGGTATACGCCAGACGCGTAGTGGTGTACTCCGCCCTTTCCGTCTCCACATCGTTGACCACGAATCCAATCCTCATTGATCCTCCCCCTCGAGCAGATCCGGCACGGTTAGTCCGTCGCGCAGCCTGGCGAGCTTTGCCTCCACTGACGGCCCGGTGAGATAACGCGGCATGAGCCGCGGCGGGTTGAGAACCCCGCGCCATCGTAGTTCTTCCATCATTGATACGTGTGCGAAGGCAATCTTACCGACGAGCAGCGGTTCCAGGGCGCCGCCATCGGCGAAGTAGCGCAACAGACGAACCAGGCCCCGCAAGTAGATCGCGTCCTTGGTAAAGCCGCCGCTACGATAGACACGCGCGCACAGAGTGAACGCCGTCGCCGGCGAGAAGCCTTGAATATCCGTCAGCTCGCGCCAGCTCTCGATGAACGGCACGCCTTCGATTACCCGGTGAACAGCGAGTACCCGTCCGGCAAGCAGACGCAGCCGCTTCACATTGAGTCCGCCGATCATCCACTCGGCAAGTACGGCCAGACCCTCCTGCAGCTCCTCGTAACCGGCCAGCCCCGTGGCGAGGAGTCGAAGCGGCTGCGTGCACCCGTTATGGTACGTGACGACGTGCGTTCCGACTTCGTGTTGCACCAGCGCGTGCGCCCGATTCGGCGTCAGTGACACCGACGAGCCGATCAGCAAATTGCCTTGGGAAACCATCAGACCGCTCACATCGCCCCGGATCTCCACCGTCGATGCCAGCGTGGGATCATGGGAGCGGTACCACTCGAGCTCCTCTTCGCCCAGCCGTCTTACATCCTGCGCGGATAAGCGCTCGCCTGACGAATTCTGCTGGGCAGGCAGCGCGCCAAGTAGTGTCATCGCCTGTTCGAGCAGCGCCGGCTTTATGACACCGTAGACCTGCTGGCTGCCGAACAGAAAACGCGGCGTTCCGCGATCCGTGAGCATAGTGACCTTGCGGTCCAATTCGTCCCGGGCGTCGTCTAACAGATGGGCGAGCGTCGGATCGTCGATCTCCTCGGTTGCTATCGAGTAGAGCTTTCGTTTCAGCAACGGAGCGTCGACGACGAGCGGGCGATAGTCGAAGACCGGCTCGGAGTCGCCGCCGCCGCGTGAAAACGCCGCCCATGCCGCGTCGAGATTCACCGGCGTCACTTGCAGCAGAAAGTCGAATGCCGATGCAATCTCGGACAGTGTCCGGTCAGCCTCTTTTACCGCGCGCGAGGTGCGCCGGGGACCTAGCGCATGAAAATGCGGAGGGGTGTGCGTGGTGTGCGTGACCGAGAAGTGAAACGCCGTCTGCCGTAGTGCCTGCGTGAGCCCGCGGCGCAAGCGCCGGTAAACTACCGGAAAGGCGATCGCCGTTCCGCCCTGCCTGTACATCGGCTGAATTGCAATGCCGAGTCGGTGGAGCTGAAATTCCTCCCTTAGGGGAACATCGATCGGCGGCAGTTCGGGAGGGTGCGCGGAGGTCTGGCTCTCGACGCCCACCTCGAGACCCTTGGGCCTGAGTGGAATGTCCCCGAGCGCGCGAATGAGGTGCTCCACCGTCGGATCGTCCGGGGGGAGCGTCTCCGTCGTCACGGTAAACGACGGACGCCGCACCGTGCGGGTTGGACCGCTCCCGCGCCTGCCTGGTGGCGCTGGCCACAGCTCGAGAAGAAGATAGGCACCGAACCGCTCGCCCACGGCACAGGCGAGGGCCGATATCAGCCTTGAAGTCTCGTCGTGCGCCTCGGCAGCAGCTGACGCAATGAGCCAGCTCGCGCCGCTAGTGACCAGGCGCCGCATGTCCGCATCATCCGTTTCGGCCTGGGCACGGTACAGCATGAGAAAGGGCAGTGGACGCTCGATGTGTATGCGGACTCCAGCACCGAGCGACCGATGCACACGCTGCCCTCCCGCCACTCGCTCGACGATCTCGTCGATCGCCTGATCCAGTGCACCACCGTTCTCCGTCACGCGCCTGCACGCCCCAGTTCCGCGAGTAGGACGGGCACCGCCGCCGCCAGACGGCCGGAGATCATCCGGATGCGCGCCTCGTCAGGCTCCCCCGTCCACTCATCCATGAACGTCTTTTTGAACTCGACGGCCAGCGAGCAGACCTCTCCCGGGTAGCGCGACATGATCCATCGCGAAAAGTGGCCGCCGCGAAACTTTACGTCCTCGCGCACGTCCAGCGACTCTCCGTCGACGGGGGCTCCCAACGCCTCGCCGAACCTCTCCAGCGCCCGGCCAAAGCGGTTCCGGTCCAGAATGCTCGTGCCTATGTTCACCTCGGGATTCTCACGGAGTCCGGCCGGCTCACCGATCGGACCATTGCGACGGTGATTGTAGCTGTGCAGATCGAGAACGGCGAACGCGCCCCATCTTTCATGCATCTCGTCGAGCAGTCCGCCAACGGATTCGTAAAAGGCATCGTACCGCGCCAGCGAGCGCTCGATGACGCTTTCCTGAAGGGGCTCTCGCCAGACCGTCAATCCCCAAGCCTCGTCAGGCGACCGATACACCGCTCCGTCGCGCGGCCGGTTGAGATCCACCTCGAAGCGCGAGTAAGTCCCAACCACCCGCGCCGGAACGACGGTCGTCCAGCGATCGGTATAGGGATCTTCCTCACGGAGACGCTCCGCCGCGTCGAGCGCAATCAGCTCCGCCACTTCTGGACGCAGCCTGTGCCCAGCATGAATCGCCGTGGCAACGATGGGAAGCGAGAGGTCGCGCGCAATGAGGCACGGCGCCGACGGCGCATCGTGGGTGTTGGTGTCAGTCACTGATTCGCGAGATAGTTGACCGGCGGAGCTTCGGCCGGTGCATCTCCCATACGCGGAAGCCGTGCCGCGGCGTAGACCACAGCAGGGCCGGGACGTGTCCGAGGCGCGGCTGCTGAGCCGGCGAACGCGGGGAGCCGGGGCTCCTTTGCCCCATGCGATCCGTCGTCTCCCCGCCCTGCCTGTCTCAGCAACGCTATTGGCGCGAAACTTCCACAGTACCCCTGGTAAACGCGGGCCCGATAAAGTACATCTTGCGAGCCGCACGCCCGTCAACCTGCACCCCTGTCCCATGACGCAAGTATCCGGCGAGACACTCGCGAAAATGGAGGTACTCGCCGACCTCGAAGCAGTCGTGCACGAGCTCATGGAGCAGCACGAAGCCAAGCGAGTGCTGTGGTTTCCTAGCGAGCTTTTGACGCCGCCGCCTGACACGGATCCCGACGCTCACCTGCACTCACTACGCGAGCGCGCAGAGGGCATAAGCCTCCCTGCGCGAGTGGCTCTCGCGCTCAATCTACTCACCGAAGAGGGACTCCCCCACTTCCATCGCCTGCTCGCCGTCTACTTGGGCAGCACGAGCTTCTGGAGCCGCTGGACCAACCTGTGGACGGCAGAAGAGGACAGGCACGGGGCCGTGCTGCACGACTATACGCGTGACAGTCGCATTCTCGATAACCCGATACTCGAGCGTATGCAGTTCGAGTATCTGAAAGCCGGGTTCGAGCCGGCATGGGATAAGGATCCTTACCGCGTTTTCGTCTATACCACGCTACAGGAACGCGCTACACAGGTGAGCCATGCCAACACCGGCAAGCTTGCCGGCGAGTACGAGCCCACGATAGGCGTCGTGCTTTCGAATGTGGCCAAGGAAGAGGCGCGCCACTACACGTTCTATCGCACCGTATTCAAGGAGGTTCTGGCTCGCGATCCCGATCGCGGGCTGCTTTCGGCGGTGGAAGTCATGCCGTCGATCGACATGCCTGGGGTGAACATGCCCCATTTCCGTGAGATGGCGGATGTGATCCGTCGCGCCGGTATCTACGGCCCGTGGGAGTACAAGAGGATCGTCGAGGAACAGATCAAGTTTTGGGCGATCGATACGCTCGATGGTCTGAGCGAGGCGGGCAAGAAGGCACAGGAGAAGATTCTATCGATCCCGGCGAGACTCGAGCGCGTCGCAGGCATGATGGAGGCGCGTAGCAGAGCGAAGACATTCTCGTTCGACGTGGCACACGCGCGCGAATTCGACATGGCTTGAGGATTCCGCCGATTGCGCAAGCCTCCGCTTTGAATCTCCGAGCGACGGGTTACGAGCATTTCTGCCTAATTTGAGCAATTCTCGATTCGCGTCGGTCTGAGATCGAACGCTGCCCTCTAAGAAAGAAAAAACGGCGATCCGCCGATTTCGCAGATGCCCTGACACGACGGCCATCGGTGTCAGGTAACTTAGACAACTTTTCCTTACAGATGACGCCGATTTCGCAGATGCACTGACATACCGTCCCTCGGTGTCAGGCATCGTGGAGCATTCTTTATTCTCATCTGTGTAATCTGCGAAATCTGCGGTTCGCCGTTCTGCCTTAATCTCCACCATCTGCGGTATAGGCTACCGGAGTGGCTCGCTCGCCGGCAGCTACTGCGGTCAGTGTACGCTGTTCAATCTCCGTACGCAGTCGCGAGATGAGCGCGTCCACCTGAACGATCTCCTGCTTCTTTCCTGCCCCCCGCGTACGCAACGCCACCGCGCCCGACGCCGCCTCACGCTTACCAACCACCGCCATGTACGGCACCTTCATCATTTCCGCGTCGCGAATGCGGTAGTTCAGCGTCTCCGAGCGATCGTCGAGGGTCACCCGAAGTCCCGCCTCCTTCAGCTGCGCCGTTATGCTCGCCGCGGCGGCGTGCACCTCGTCAGTAATCGGAATGACGCGGATCTGTTCCGGCGCCAGCCACAACGGGAAAGCACCGGCAAAATGCTCTATCAGATTGCCGATGAATCGCTCGAGTGTGCCGTAGATCGCGCGATGGATCATTACCGGGCGATGCGGATGGTTGTCCGCGCCCGTATACTCCAGCTCGAACCGCTCCGGGAGCTGGAAGTCGAGCTGGATCGTCGGTCCCTGCCACGTACGGCCGATCGCGTCCTTGAATTTGATGTCGATTTTTGGTCCGTAGAACGCGCCGCCACCTTCGTCGATTCGGAATGGGATCTCCTTTCGCTCGAGCGCGCGCTGCAGTATCGCCTCTGCCTTGTCCCACGCCGCGTCTTCGCCGAGCTTCTCCGGCGGACGGGTCGATACCTCGAAATCCAGTTCGAAACCGAAGGTACGCCTGACGAGCCTGTCCACCTGATCGAGGCACAGAAAGATTTCGTCCTCGGCCTGATCGAGAGTGCAGAAGATGTGAGCATCGTCCATCGACAGTCCGCGCACGCGCAGCAGTCCGTGAAGAGCCCCGGACATCTCATTCCGATAAACGTTGGCAACCTCGGACAGCCGCAGCGGAAGGTCCCGATAGCTGCGCGACTGGCTCTTGTATATGAGACAGTGCATCGGGCAGTTCATCGGCTTCACCCGGTATCGCACATCCTCCGCTTCACCTGCTCCTGCAGCCATCGCCGGATACTGATTGGACTCATAGAGCGGCAGATGACCGGAGATTCGGAACAGCTCCTCTCGCGAGATGTTCGGAGTATAGACGAGCTCGTAACCACTGGACACGTTGTCATCCTCGACTGCGCGCGTGAGTAGCCACTTCACCATCGCGCCCTTAGGATGCCAGAAGACGAGCCCCGGCCCCACCGCCTCTTGAATCGAGAACAGGTCGAGCTGCCTGCCTAGCGTGCGGTGGTCGCGCCGCCGAGCCTCCTCGATCTGGTGCAGGTGCAGATCCAGCTCTTCCTTGGTGAGCCATGCCGTACCGTAGATGCGCTGCAGCATCTGACGCTTCTCATCGCCGCGCCAGTATGCGCCGGCGGTATGCATGAGCTTCACGTGCCTGACGAACGACGTATTGGGCACGTGGGGACCGCGGCACAGGTCGATGAAGGGACCATCCGTGTACGTGGAGATTATCTCATCGTCGGCGAGCTCCTCGAGCCGCTCGAGCTTGAGCGGGTCGCCGCTGAAGCGCTGCCGCGCCACGTCGCGCGAGATCTCCTCCCTCGCAAACGGAAACCTGGCCGAGATCACGCGCTGCATCTCCGCCTCGAACGCCGCGAGATCGTCGGGGGTGAACGGCTCGGACACCTCGAAGTCGTAATAGAAGCCGTCATCGATCGCCGGCCCGAAGCCGATGTGCGCGTCGGGCCGCAGCGTGCGAACCGCCGTTGCCAGCACATGAGCCGCCGAGTGCCTGACGACGGCCAGAAGCTGCGAGCGGCGCGCGGGGTCCTGCTCCCGCTCGGTGAGAACGACGAAGCTG
>JBGTNB010000452.1:0-3858 GCA_041743285.1 Gemmatimonadaceae bacterium | reverse complement strand
CCGGCCTTTGGGCACGAGCTCGGCTCGCACGCGATCTCCGGGCGCGGTGCGCGGCACGAAGACGACCAGCCCCTCGTGCCGTGCCACACCATCCCCCCCCGCCGCAACCGCGGTAATGTCGAGCTCAACGATCACGGGTTTTCAATGCCCCCTCGTTTCCCCTTTCCCGTTTCCCGTTTCCCCTGTCCGTTTCCCATTTCCCCTTCCCGTTTCCCGCAGTTCGGATCATCCATGCTCGCAGTTCTGATCACCACATCCCCTCGCGTCGTGCGGCGATCGTCCACGGGTCCACCGGCGTCCTCCGGTTGATCGGCGTGCGCGGTATCACAGGTGGACTCGTCCGGTCGCGCTCGGCGAGCAGCACGGCGGCGATGGTGGCGGCGCGCACACCGGCGTCAGGCGGTTCCAGCGAGAGGAGAGATGGTAAGCGGCGCTCCAGCCACTGGATGTCGATTGCGCCGCGGCGAAACTCGTCATCCTCCATGACGCGCAGGTGAAAATCGCGCGACGTGTCGACTCCCTCGATGGTGAGCTCGAGCAGCGCCCGGTGCATCCGGTCGACCGCTTCGGCCCGCGTCGACGCCCAGACTATCAACTTGCCGAGCAGAGGATCGTAGTGAAGGGTCACCTCGCTGCCGATGCCGATGCCGCCATCCCATCGGACACCCGGGCCGCCCGGCAGCCGCAGGTAGCTTATCCGGCCCGTCGCCGGAAGGAACCCGCCTGCCGGACTCTCACTCGTTATGCGGCATTCCATCGCCCAACCCCAAGGCGCAATTTCGTCCTGGTGGAACGGAAGCTCTTCTCCGGCGGCTATCCGAAGCTGCCACTGTACGAGATCGATACCGGTGGTTAGCTCGGTCACCGGATGCTCGACCTGAAGCCGGGTATTCATCTCGAGGAAATAGAACCGGCCCTCTGAATCGAGCAGGAACTCGCAGGTTCCCGCGTTCACATAGCCCGCGGCCCGCGCGGCGCGCACCGCTGTCTCTCCCATCCGGCGGCGCAATTCCGGAGTGACAGCGACACTTGGCGCCTCCTCGATCATCTTCTGGTGCCGCCGCTGGACCGAGCACTCCCGTTCGCCTAACCAGAGCATGGTCCCATGCGCGTCGCCGAGAATCTGCACTTCCACGTGACGAGGACCGGCGATGAACTTCTCGATGTACACCGCATCGTCACCAAAGGCGTTTTGCGCCTCACGACGGGCGGCGTCCAACGCCGAAGCAAGCTCCCCCTGCTCGTGCACCACGCGCATTCCCTTCCCGCCCCCGCCCGCTGCCGCCTTGAGAAGCACGGGATAGCCGAACTCGCCGGCGATCGTTGATGCTTCCTTGGCATCAGTCACTGCCGTAGTGGTCCCTGGCACGACCGGCACGCCCGCAGCTACGGCCAGTGTCCGTGCCTCTGTCTTGCTACCCATCGCGGCTATCGCTTCGGCCGGCGGGCCGATGAAAACCAGCCCCGCATCCCTTACCGCGCGCGCGAACGCCTCTCTCTCGGCGAGAAACCCATAGCCGGGATGAATCGCCTCCGCACCAGTGCGCAACGCCGCCTCGATTATCAAGTCCCCGCGCAGGTAGCTCTCGCGCGACGGTGCGGGTCCTAGCCGCACGGCGAAATCCGCCTCACGAACATGCGGCGCCTGCGCGTCGGCATCGCTGTATACGGCCACGGACTGCACGCCCAACTCCTGGCAGGCGCGCACGACGCGCAGCGCAATCTCTCCGCGATTAGCGATTAGGACGCGGCGAAACACGGAGCTGAGATGAGAGTTGCGAGTTGCGAGGGAGGCGCCAAGTGCGAATTGCGAATGGCGAAAGGTGAACCAAGAACGAAGTGCGAAAACGGCCGGCTTGTTTCGACGGGCGGCGTCTCACGATCGAGATCTCGACCCCGAGACCTCTCGCAACTCGCAATTCTCATTTCGACTCGATGCAAGTCGCTACAACGGAATATTCCCATGCTTTTTCGCCGGATTGCGGTCCCGTTTGGTGCGCAGGGTATCGAGCGCGTCGATTAGACGGGGGCGGGTGTCGCGAGGATCGATGATATCGTCCACGTAGCCGCGTGAGGCAGCGATGTAGGGGTGGGCGAACTTCGCGCGGTACTCCTCGATTTTCTCATCCATCGCCGCCTGAGGGTCATCGCTTCCCTCGAGATCCTTGCGAAATAGGATCTCCACCGCCCCCTTGGGCCCCATGACCGCGATCTCTGCGGTTGGCCAGGCGATGTTGAAGTCTCCGCGGATGTGCTTGGAGCTCATGACGTCGTACGCTCCGCCGTACGCCTTTCGGGTGATGACGGTGAGCTTGGGCACCGTTGCCTCGCAATAGGCGTACAGCAGTTTGGCACCGTGCTTGATGATACCGTTATGCTCCTGCGCGACCCCTGGGAGAAATCCGGGAACGTCCTCGAACGTGACGATGGGAATGTTGAACGCATCGCAGAAGCGGATGAATCGTGCTCCCTTGAGCGAAGCGCTGATGTCCAGCACGCCGGCCAGCACAGCCGGCTGATTGGCGACAATGCCGATGCTGATACCGCCGAGGTGGGCGAAGCCACACAGGATGTTGGCTGCGTAGTCCCGGTGTATCTCGTAGAACTCGCCATCGTCCACCACGTGCCTTATCACCTCGTGCATGTCGTACGGCTTGTTCGGATTGTCAGGCACCACGTCGAGCAGCTCGGCGGCCCGACGGTCTCGCGGGTCACGTCCGCTGCCGGCCGGTGGATCAGCGAGGTTGTTCGAGGGGATGTAGCGGAATAGTTCTCGAACGGCACCCAGCGACTCCAGCTCGGAGTCGTGGGTAAAGTGCGAGACACCGGATACCGATCCGTGCGTGTCCGCGCCGCCCAATTCCTCCATCGTCACGTCCTCGTGTGTCACCGTCTTAACGACGTTAGGTCCGGTGACGAACATGTAGGAAGTGCCGCGGACCATGTAGATGAAGTCGGTGATTGCCGGCGAGTACACCGCCCCTCCAGCACACGGACCGAGGATCGCCGAGATCTGCGGTACGACGCCTGACGCGAGCGTATTGCGGAGGAATATCTCGGCGTAACCCCCGAGCGACACAACACCTTCCTGGATGCGCGCCCCGCCTGAATCGTTGAGCCCGATCACCGGTGCGCCGTTACGCACGGCCAGGTCCATGATCTTGCAGATCTTCTCCGCGTGTGCCTCGGAGAGCGAGCCGCCGAACACGGTGAAGTCCTGGGAAAACACGTAGACGAGCCGCCCATCGATCCGGCCGTATCCGGTCACGACGCCGTCGCCGTAGATCTTCTGCCTATCGAGACCGAAGTCGGTCGACCGGTGGGTGACGAAGCGGTCGAGCTCGACGAAAGTGCCGTCGTCGAGCAGCACATCGAGCCGTTCGCGTGCCGACAGCTTGCCCTTGGCGTGCTGGGCCTCGACACGCCGCTCCCCCCCGCCCAGCTCCGCCTGCGCGCGTTGCCGGTCGAGATGCTCGAGCTTTTCTCTCATGGTCATGGCAGGGAAGCTATCGGGACGAAGGGAGAGTACAACTAGAAATGAGAAGTGCGAGTTGCGAAAGGGGACTTCGCACCTCGCACTTACTCTTCGCACTCACACTTGCTCTTCGCAATTCGCAATTCGCACTTCGCAGTCCCCCCTACTCCTCCTCCTCCAACTCGTCGATATGGGGGATTGCCGCAAGGTCCACCGGTAAGCCGAGTCCCAACGCCTCCTCCTCCTCCATCGGAATGATCTTCGACGGAGTTTCGGGACGCGGCGGCTGCTCTTCCGGTATAGCGGTGACGGCAAGGACTATCCGCCGGTGGATCGGATCGACTTCGAGAACACGCATCTCGAGGTTCATTCCCTCATAGACA
>JBGTNB010000451.1:0-3374 GCA_041743285.1 Gemmatimonadaceae bacterium | reverse complement strand
GGGCGCGCCCGCCTCGATCATGGTGCGGCCCAGGTAGAACCCACCGCCGCCAAGGGGCAGGGCGGTGGTCACGCTGGCCGCCGTGACGCCCGGCACGCCGCGTAACCGTCGCAGGTAATCGTCCCAGAATGCTGCCACCTGATGGCTTTCCTCGAAGCGTCCCTGCGGCAGCGCGATCTGGAAGGTGACGGTCTCGCGGATATCGAGGCCGGTATCCACGTCGCGCAGTTTCATCAGGGATTTCGCGAGCAGCCCCGCGCCGGCGAGGAGCGTGAGCGACATCGCGACCTCGGCGACCACGAGCACGGCGGAGACGCGTCGCTGGCGCCTGCCTCCGGTGGTTCGTCCGCTCGTTGCCGCAAGGATCTGCCCCGGGCGCGTGCTGGACGCCCTAACGGCTGGCGCGATCCCGAACAGCAGGGCCGAGAGCACGGTGGCGGCTGCAGCGCTCAGGAGCGTGGGCAGGCTGAGGTGCACGACTGTTGCCGGAGAGAGCACGTCGGGAGGTGCCAGGCTAACGAGCGCGCGCGCGAGCGCGGCGGCCAGCGCGACGCCGAGTACTCCTCCGGCGAGCGCAAGGACGAAACTCTCGGTCAGGAGCTGGCGAGCAAGCCTCCACCGTCCCGCACCGATCGCGGTACGCACCGAGAACTCCCGCTCGCGCGCAGTCGCCCGGGCCAGCATGAGGTTGGCGACGTTGACGCAGGCGATCAGCAGCACGACAGCCACCGCCCCGAGCAGCACCCACAGCGCACGGCGCATCTGCGGCGCAACTGCGATCTCTCGGATGGGTTGCGCCGTTACCGTGGTGCCGCTTCGCTTCGCGGGAAATTCCTCGGCGACTTGCCGCGCCTTCGCTTCGAGCTGCACTCGCGTAGCCGCGAGCGAACGGTCGGCGCGCAGCCGCGCGACCCCCGAGAAGATGTGGTTGTCGGGTGCGAGGGTGGATTCGTCAGGCGCCTGCCGATAGGGATACCATGCATTCACACCGCGCGGCCATTCTGCCCCCGAAGGCAGCACTCCAATGATGGTGACTGGAAGGCCGCTCATGCGGATCTGGCTATTGATGACGGCCCGGTCGCCCGCGAAGCGCCGCTGCCACAACGCGTGAGAGATGACAAGCGTGCGCGGGGCGCCAACGGCAAACTCGTCAGGCTGCGGCAGGCGCCCGATGAGCGGTTTTACCCCGAGCACGCGAAAGAAGTCGCTCGTCAGGAAGGCGATGTTGAGGCGTTCCGGGTCGCAGCCGATGCCAGCGCAGTCGCCGGTGATGTCCAGTTCAGCCCACTGGTGAAGCGCAACGGTCTCGAACACGCTGTCTCGCTGCCAGGAGAGGAAGTCGCGGTAGGTCACGTTCCAGCGCTCGTCCGTGCCGATGCGCTGCGTGCGCGGTACAACGAGGCGCTCTTCGCCGGGGAATGGGAGGGGCCGAAGCAGGACCGCGTCGACGACGCTGTAGATGGCGGTCGTCGCGCCAATTCCAAGGGCGATTGTTAGGACGGCGATGGCGGTGAAGCCCGGGGTGCGGGCCAGCATTCGCACCGCATGGCGGGCGTCTCGAATGATCTGCATCAGTACCTCGACGCGGGTGGCGTGCGTGCGCCTGCGGCGCGTGCTGCTGATCAACGCGCGTTCGACGGGCTGTCGGGGTCCGAACCGTTCGGCGGCCATGTCGCGCGCGCGATCGGGATCCATCCCCTGGGCGATTAGCTCCTGCGCTCGCATGTCTATGTGGAACCCGATCTCGTCGTCCACCTCCGCGCGATCGCTGCGCCGAAACACCGTTCGCAGGAGCGTCCACCGCGGTTCGGTCATGCGGGCTGGCCGGTGGCCTGCAAAACCTTCGTGACGGCGCCGGCGAAGAGATGCCAGCTGGCCGATTCAGCGCGCAACTGCGCGCGGCCGGCCGACGTTAGGCGGTAGAACTTGGCCTTGCGGTTGTTCTCCGAGCGCCGCCACTCGCTGTCGACCCAGCCGCGCTCCTCCAGGCGGTGCAGCGCGGGGTACAACGACCCTTCACCGACCTTCAGGACGTCGTCGGTGAGCTGTTGAATCCAGCGGGCAACCGAGTAGCCGTGCGCAGGTCCCCACGACAGGGTCTTGAGCACCAGCATGTCGAGCGTTCCCTGAAGCAGATCGAGCCGGGTGGGTCTGGGCATTGTTCCCGTCGAGTGTCGATGGGAGAGAGGATGCCAGCACTCCCATCGAATGTCAAGGGGACATTGCGGCTCAACGGGAGATCAACCGTCGAGCACCGACCGCAACCTAGCTAGAGCTGCGTCACGCTGCCCCTCCAGCTCGGCGAGCCGGCCCGGCAGATCCACCGCCGCGATCTCTTTCTCGAGCGCCTCGATCCGGCGCTCGACGCCCAAGTCGGCTATCTGGCGCTCAACCGCCGCCACGCGCGCCTCGATGTCGAAATCGCGAAGGCGCTGCTCGACGGCTGCCACCTTAGCCTCGACGTTGAACGCGGCGATCTCGCGCTCCACTTCGCGCACACGGGCGGCGGCATCATACTTCGCGATCTCCGCCTCGATGCGCCGGATCTCGTTCTCGTGCCGGCCAATCCGTGAGGCGATCTCGTTCCGGTCCAGTTCCGAATCCCAACGAGACGCCTGCAGGCTCGATATGGCGCCCCTCTCCGAGGAGATCATGCCGCGCAGTGAGCTCTCCTGCCCGCGAATGGATGAGATCTCGCCGCGCAGCGAGCTCTCCTGGCCGCGAAGCGAGGAAATCTCCCCCCGCATGGAGCTCAACTCGCCGCGCAGCGAGGAAATCTCGCCGCGCAACGAGCTGCGCTCACCGAGAATCGAAGAGATTTCGCCGCGCAGCGAGCTTACCGTGCCGCGGACACGGCTAATCTCCCAGATTGGATCGAGCACTGCGAGGAGCGCGTCGCGCCATTGCGACGCCGCCGCGTCGACGGGCCGCGCCTGACCGTTCACCGTCCAGGTGATCGCTCCCTGTTCGATTTCCATGGAGCGTACGTCGTTAGGGAGCCGCGTCTCCAGCACCACCCGACGCGAGCCGCCGATCCACGCACTCGGTGCCGAGTCTCCATCGCGATCCATCTGCTCGGCGGTCATGCACATGCGCAGGTCTCCGACGCTCGTCTGGATGACGCGGTCGCCGCCGCGCCAGCCGATCTGCTCGTGGATCGTGGTTCCGCTCATCGAGATGGTGCCGGAGAACGACCGGCTGTCGGCGCCCGCGGACCAGCAGTCGGCGGCCACGAGCCTCACCGGGGGCGTTTTCATCGGCAATTCGGGGATCTCGCCGCCTGACGCGACCTGTCGCTCGGCGCGTATGCTCGCGGCTGGGGACGCCGGAGCGGGCACAGGGGCGGGCTCACTGGCCAGCCGCACTGGCGTCAC
>JBGTNB010000450.1:0-1651 GCA_041743285.1 Gemmatimonadaceae bacterium | reverse complement strand
CGGCGCAGGCCATGCAACGCATCTCTCAACTCGCGGTCCGTTACCTGAAGGCCGATGTCGAGCCACCTGCGAAGCCCGTGGCCAGCGTGCCCGCCGAAATCCTGGTTCGCATGGCGGGGATGTACACGGCTACGCTCGACGGCGGCGCGACGCTGGCGATCTACACCGCCGACGTTACCAATTGCCCGGCGGCTGGCGACCGGATGACGGGCGGCTGCCCGGCGACCCTGCTCTGGCATAACGACAAGGACGACCGCACCTTCGCCGCGATCTCGCGCATGATGTGGGCTGACGATCACCTCGTCTTTCCGCTATCGCCTCAAACCGACGAATGGGATCGATACTTCTCCCTGCGGATCTCAAGGCCGCAGCCGGTCCCCGTAATGCTTACCACCACCGACGGACTGATCGAAGGTGCCAATTCGGCCAGGCTTTCCGCCGATGGCAAGACGTTGGTTTATTCCACCAACGCTACCGACATCGAGCGGCGCCACATCTGGAGCGTTCCCGTGGCCGGCGGCACTCCAGAGCGCATCTCCACCGGCAGCGGAATCGAGACACACCCCCGTCCACTTTCGTCAGGCAGCAGGGTGGCGGTGCTTTCGTTCGACGTCGCACAACCGGCTTCGGTAGCGCTCGTTCCCGCGGGTGGAGGGCCGCCCAGAGTAGTGTATCCCACCCTCGCCGCCGGTTTTCCCGTCTCGGCGCACGTGACGCCGCAGATCGTGAAGATCACCGCCGAGGATGGGCTCGAAACCAGCAATCAACTCTTTCTTCCGAACGACCTGAAGCCCGGCGAGCGCCGCCCGGCGATGGTCTTTGTTCACGGCGGGCCGTCGCGGCAAATGCTCCCCGGTTACCACTACATGCAGTTCTATCACTGGTCCTACGCTTACAACCAGTGGCTGGCCAGCCAGGGATACGTGGTACTCTCCGTGAATTACCGTCGTGGAATCGGTTACGGCCGCTCCTTTCAGCGAGCCGACAGCACGAATCGTCAGGGTAACGCCGAATACCGCGATGTTCTTGCGGCCGGCCGCTATCTCCAGACGCGCGCCGATGTGGACCCGTCGCGGATCGGCATCTGGGGCCTCTCGTACGGAGGCCTGCTTACCGCGCAGGCGCTGGCACGCAACTCGGATCTGTTCGTCGCCGGCGCCGATCTGGCGGGAGTGCACCTGTACGATAACGTCATCGACACGGCCGCCATGTCCTACCGCTCATCGGCCGTGTCGGCGATGAGCACGTGGAAATCGCCGGTGTTTCTGGTGCACGGTGACGACGACCGCAACGTGGACTTCGCCCAGACGGTCGGGCTCGTGCAGCTCCTGCGCGCGCACGATGTGCCTTACGAGCTGCTGGTCATCCCGGATGAGCCGCACGAGTCGCTGCTCCACAGCCGGTGGATCGACACGTGGGAGCAAATCGGCGACTTTCTGCACCGATACGTGTGGGAGCGTCAGACGGTGGTGGGCGGAGGGAGTCGATCGGCGGGGTCGGGGGTCGGGGGTCGGATCGTAAAGCGGGAAACGGGAAATGGGAAAGGGTAAATGTGAGAGGCTTGGCCGAACTCCCATTTCCCGTTTCCCATTTCCCGTTTCCCGCTTTTTGACCCGACCCTCGACCCTCGACCCTCGACCGTTGCGCGCAA
>JBGTNB010000449.1:0-4145 GCA_041743285.1 Gemmatimonadaceae bacterium | reverse complement strand
GGCGGTGAATTACCGTCAGGAAGCATTGTAGTGGTGCGCGACATCGTCGGGCCCGATACGGTTGAAGTCGTCTCTCAATCCGCTGGAGAATTGATCGATGGAATTCTATAACGCGCTGACCCTTCTGCAGGACGGGTTTTCGCCCGATTCGCTGCCATGGGCGGCTCTGGCCGTGGCGCTGATCGCTGTCACGCTGTTCGGCATGTTGATGTTGTTCGTGTCGCGCTACAAGCGATGCCCGAGCAACAAGATTCTGGTCATATCGGGGAAAGTCGGCGCCGGAGAAGTGGCGCGCTGCCTTTCCGGCGGCGGTGCGTTCGTGTGGCCGGTCATCCAGGAATACGACTACCTGAGCCTCGAGCCGATTCAGATCGACATTCCTCTGCGCGATGCGCTCTCGTTCGAGAACATCCGGGTGAGCGTACCGAGCGTGTTCACGGTTGCCATAGGCACCAGCGAGGAAGCGCGTACCAACGCCGCCATTCGCCTGCTCAAGCTCGATGGAGCGCAGGTGAAGCGGCAGGCGCAGGACATCATCTTCGGACAGCTTCGGCAGGTCATCGCTTCCATGCGCATCGAGGAGATCAACAAGGACCGCGAAGCGTTTCTGCACAACATTCAGCAGTCGTTGGAGCCCGAGCTCAAGAAGATCGGCCTGGTGCTCATCAACGTGAACATCACCGACATCAACGACGAGTCGGGGTACATCGAGGCAATCGGGCGCAAGGCGGCGGCGACCGCGGTACAGCAGGCACGCGGCGACGTCGCCGATCAGGAGAAGCTGGGTGAAGTGCGAGTCGCCGACGCCGAGCGTGAGCGAATGGTGCAGGTGGCCAATGCGACCAAGTTGCGCGACATCGGTGTACGCGAAGCATCGCGCGAGCAGGCGGTGCGCATCGCCGAGCTGGAAAAGGAGCAGGGGATCGGCGAGCAAACGGCGGCCTTCGAGCGTGAGGCACAGATCAAGGATGCCGAGCAGCGGAAGCGTATCGCGGTAGCAACTGCCGAAGCAAAGGCCATCGCCGGCGAAGCGGAGTCGCAGGCGGGAATAATCGCTACGCGCGCTCAGCTTGCCTTACGCGAAGCCGAGGCGTTCCAGCTGTCGGAGACCAAGAAGCGGGAGGCCGAGGCGAACGTGCTGGAAAGCCAGAACCGCGCGATGGCTCGCGCTGCGGTAGCGCAGGCCGAGCGTGTGGAAGCCGAGCGGCGCGCGGCTCTCGAGGCGCCGGCCAAGGCCGAGAAGGCGAAGACGATCGTCGAGGCGGAGGCCGCCGCGGAAAAGGTTCGCATCGGCGCGCAGGCCGAGGCCGCGGCCATCTATGCCAAGCTGGAAGCCGAAGCCCGCGGACAGTACGAGATTCTGGCAAAGAAGGCGGACGCACTGCGCCAGATGGTCGACGCCGCCGGCGGCGCACAGCCAGCCTATCAACTGATGATGCTCGAGCACCTCGATACGCTCGCCGAAACGGCGTCGAACGCCATCTCCAACATCAAGTTCGACAAGGTCGTGGTGTGGGACGGAGGTGGCGGCAACGGTCAGGGCGGCGCCTCGGGCTTCATACAGAACATGGGCAAGATGATGCCGCCGATGATGCAGGTGCTGCGTGATATCGCCGGCGTCGAGTTGCCCGGTTACATGGGGACGATGAAACCTGACGCGAAGGAAAGCGCGGGAAAAGAGATCGAGCCGCTCGGCGGCTACAAGTCGCCCGAGGTGAAGGAGCCTTCGTCGAAGCGGTAGGCCGAACGGTACTTGAAGCATGAGGCCCGGAGTCGCTGTCGCGATTCCGGGCCTGTTCGTTTGTCGGCCTACCATGCACTGCTCACACACTCGTAACCGAATCTTCATCCACTTGCCATTCGCCCCTCATCTGCCTGACGCATGTTGCCATCAGGGTGGTCGATGCGGACTCATGCGCGGAGGTGGACGATGTTCGCTGTTCTGCCGGAATCGAATCCCCGGCGTGGACGCCGGCCGGGAGTAGCGCTGGCAAGCGTGGTGATGCATGCGGGACTACTTCTACTGGCGGCGTGGGCGACGGCGCAGAGCGGAATCTCGCCGTCGGCGAGTCCGCGCGAAGAAACCGTCCCGGGAGATTTCTTTCCTCGTACTGTTCCCGAGCCGGCGGATCCGGCGCCGCCGTCCCATTCCTCGAGTGGCAACCAAACGCACTGGCGAGTGCCTGACGCACCGAGGGTGCCACTTGGCGGATTGCACATTCCCGATGGTCTGCCTGCGACCGAGGAGTCGCTAGGCGATCCTTTGGCCAGCTTGGCTGCCGGCATGCGTGGAGCGGTCAATGGAATCGCGACCGGAAGCTCCGGGTTGGCACCGGGTAGCGTGCTCGACAACCGGATGGCCGAGAAGCCCGCTCTTCCGCTCGAGAGCAACGCTCCGCCGGTGTATCCGGACATCCTGCGTTCCGCGGCGATCGAAGGAGAGGTCGACGTCGAGTTCGTGATCGGTGCCGACGGCGCGGTGCGCGCTGGTTCGGTGGTGGCGCTGCGGGCCGATCACCGGCTCTTTCTGGAAGCGGTGCGAGAGGCCCTCACCGGCTACCGGTACCTGCCCGCCGAGGTTGGGGGCATTCCCGTGGCGGTTCGTGTGCGCCAGAGCTTTTCCTTCAAGCTGAATCGCTAGGCGTAGAAGAAAAAACGGCGGCCAATCGGCCGCCGCACACCTTGCAACTGGATCTAGGCTCTTGGAGTGTCAAGGTCCTTTTTCTTACCGCCGATGAACCAGGTCACCGGAATAAGGAAAAGTGGCGTGAGGAACACGCCGAGGAGGGTGTTGATCCAGATCAGGGCAATGTAGAAACCGCTGAGGCCGAGACCGACCCAGAGAGTGCCGAGAGGTCCGTGCGTTTCCAAATGTCGAGTCCTGTAATTGGGAACGGAGGGGAATTTATCGCAGCGTTGATTCGGGGGGAAGATCGGCGGGTGGATGGAATGGTGTCACAAGTCTGTGAGCTCGCGGCTCATACTCCGAATACGTGGAGCTCAACGTCGTAGTGGCCATCCATCCCAAGGCCAGATCATCTATGCACTCGCCGCTACTGCTCCGGATACGTCGAATTCATCGTGCGTAGCGGCCATCCACGCCAAGGGTTCAACAGGATGCATCAGGATTGGATGGATCAAATGGATTTGTTCTGGGTGGATTCGCAGATCAATCCTTGCACTCGCGGCTACTGCTCTGGCTTCGTGCAATGGGTCCGTAGCCGGCACCCCATGCGCATCCCATATCCCGCATCCCTTATTCCATATCCTTTGAACGGATCAAATTTGCTTTGTTCTTGCGGGTTCGGCAGATCAATCGATGCACTCGCGGCTCCGGGCCGAAGTGCAGCAGCAGGCCGATGTCGAGGCTGGAAGCACGAAGGTAGTTGTAACCCTGACGAGTTGCTGCCCGATGCAGTTCGTATGTCGACTTGACCTCAACGACGACCAGGCGGTCGACCACCATGTCGAGTCGTTGCGTTCCGAGCACCTCTCCCTTGTACATCACAGTTACGCGTACTTCGCGCTCGACGAGATGACCGCGCGCCAGTAGTTCGAGCTCGAGAGCCTTTATGTAGAGATGCTCCAGGAAGCCAAAGCCGAGCGTATTGTAGACCTCGTAAAAGGCACCGATTATCGATCCTGTGAGCTCCTTCTCTACCAAGTCTGCCATCGTCATGGAGTACGATGCGCTCGGATCGCGCATCTTCGGCCACCAAAGCATTGCGAGCCGTGATCAAATCACCTCGCGATCTCAACGCCGATCCAAAACAAATCCATTTGATCCGTTCAATCCTGATGCATCCTGTCGAACCTTGGCATGGATGCCAGCTAGCGGGCGACGAACTGGATCGATTCGGAGCACTAGCGCCTCTGTCGCCACAGCCAGGCGACCGACTAGAGCGACTATAGACTACAGCGACTATCGACTTGCCAGTATTGAGTACGACTGGTCAATTGCTCTTATGCAATCCTGCGCCGCCATTGACAACGCGGTTCGTGAATCGCTCACTCGACCGGAGCGCATAGTCCTCGCCGTCTCCGGCGGAAGGGACTCGATGGTGCTGCTGCACGCCGCAGCGCGGTGTGCGCCCGAGCAGATCGCCGCCGTGGTGACAGTGGATCACGGCACCGGCGCCGCGGCG
>JBGTNB010000448.1:0-2077 GCA_041743285.1 Gemmatimonadaceae bacterium | reverse complement strand
GCGCGCAGTGGCCGGAGAGGCCGCTCGACTGTGGCATGCGCTTGCCGAGCAGCGGTGCGACCACGCCGCTGGCCGCCTCGTATACCATCTCCCCCCCACCCGAGATGAGCTCGATGGCGGCGCCCGCGCCGCCGGTGAGCGCCTGCGTCCGCTGGACTATCAGCTCCATCACGCGCTGCACATCCAGATCCGCGGACGCTATCTCGTACTGGGTTTCGATGATGGCGGCGAGGTGGTCGCTCGCGTCGCGCAGCTCCTGTTCGACACGCTTCTGCTCGCTGATGTCCGTGACCATCGCGAGCGCGCCTTCCCATGTGCCCTCGCTGTCGATCAGCGGGCTGGTGGACATCATCACCCAGGTGGATGCGCCATCCTTGCGCTGGAGCTTCAGCTCGAGCACGCCTCCCGCGCCCATGCGCTCGCGATCGACCCATGACGTGGGGTTCTGCTCCCAGGCGGGAGCGTACTCGTAGACGTCCCGGCCGATCATCTCGCTTGCGGCGTAGCCGAGCATGTCGGTGAGCCGCTGGTTGACGTAGTCCGTCAGTCCGTTGCGGTCGACAGTCCAGATACCCTCGAAGGAAGTATCCACGATGGTTCGAAAGCGCTGGTCGCCCGCGCGGAGGCGGTTGGTCGCGGCGCGCTCTTCGGTGATGTCGCGACAGATGCAGAGTACGCCGGTGACGGCGGCGCCTTCGCGTATCGGCGACAGCGCCCCCTCCAGCCAGCGCACCTCTCCGGTTTTCCGGCGAAACCGGAGGGTGAACCGGGTCTCGTCGCCGCGGAACGCCCTGGCGACGAAGGCACCGGCCAGCGGCACGTCCTCGAGGTCCACGAAATCCACGAATGAACGGCCCAGCAGGTCGTGCCGCGCGTAGCCGTTGTTATCGAGCGCAGCGGCGTTGAGGGAGACTATGAGCCCGGCCGGCGAGATCGTGACGATGATGTGCGACGCCGTTTCGACGATCACCCTGTACTGCGACTCCGACCGCCTCACCTTCGCGAGGAGTGTGATCTGCCTTGCGATCAGCACGATGAGCATCGCGCCGCACAGGGTCGCGGTCGTCACCGCGATGAGATGCGTGCCACCGATGGCATTGCGCCACCAAACCGCTCCGGCCATGAACGACAGCAGGGCGGTGAAGACCAGGACGATGAGCTGGGGCCGGCGACGCACGAAGATCGCGAGCCTTCGCCGGAGCGATTGCTCGAGCTCCCCTGAGGGGCGTCGAAGAAGTCGGGGAGCAAGCTGGGGGGCCACGCCTACAGACGACCGGAAACCTTTGTACGATACCAGATTAGAGCGCACCAACACGATGTGAAAGGGGCCCTTCGAGCCGTTGCTCGAAGGGCCCCGTTCCACAGCCGGCTCGTGGCGTGTCGCCGAGGAGCCGGAGTCCCGTTTTATCGGGTGGCGATCAAGCGACCGCTTGCCCAGGACGAACCGGCAGTGGGCGTGACACTAGACAATTGATCACCTCCTCGGTTGGCGTGTAACATTGGGGGCAGGATCTGAGGCGCGGCGTTCGCGCCCGCGTACGCTAATCGGGCCTCGCGCTCGTCGCAACCCCGCGCGGCCGCGGAACATCCACGTCGACTGCTTCGTACAAGAGACCTCCCCACCCACGGAACGCGAGACCGATGACAAGCGCACTTCTCCCATTCATTGCCCTCCTCCAGGCAACCGCGCCGCAGCAGGCCCCGGATGCTCTGACTTCTCCGATAGCACGCGTCGTCGTCACGCCGGCGAACCCGGTGGTCCAGGCCCAGGACACCCTGCGACTCACCGCCCAGGCGGTGGACGCGCAGGGTCGGCCCGTTCCCGGCGCAACCGTGCGCTTCATGGGTGGGGGCTCATTCGAGGGTCGCGTCGATCCTGATGGCCTCGTGCACTCCGGCTCCACGGGGACTCTAAGCGTCGCGGCGGTGGGCATAGTCGCGGGAACTCGCCCCGTGGTTCAACGGGTCGAGGTGCGGATGGTGCCCGGACCCGCAGCGCGAGTGACGATCGAGCAGCCCCGGGCGAAGCTGGTGGCGGGACAGCGGTTCACGCCGCGCGCCCGCGCGTGGTCGAGCG
>JBGTNB010000447.1:0-2043 GCA_041743285.1 Gemmatimonadaceae bacterium | reverse complement strand
CAGCAGCCCGAACGCGAGCGCCAGACCGGCGATGGCACCTAACAGGGCGAGCACTCCGGCCTCGGTGATCAGCTGGCGGAGCAGCCGCCGCCTCCCCGCGCCAAGGGCGGCGCGAATGGACAGTTCCCGAGCGCGTACGCTGCCGCGGGCGATCAGCAGGTTTGCTACGTTGGTGCAGGCGATGAGCATAACGAAGCCGCCGGCGCCGAGCAGGATCAGCAGAAGCGACCGGTAGTCGCCCACGAAGTCGTCGATGAACGGCCGGAGCGAGGCGCCGAGTTCGGCCATCTCCTCGCGTCTTTCCGGATTCGACTCGCCGACCGAGCGAATGATCTGCGTAGTCGCGGCCGTGGCTTGCTCCATCGACACACCGCGGCGCACACGCGCCCTGAAGTCCAGGTACCGAGCCCCCTGTCGCAACGCGTCATCGCGCTGGAGCGCGAGCGGCACCCAGAGCTCGTCGAAGTTCGACGTCAGATCGAATTCCGCAGGCATTACGCCGATGATCGTGCGCGGCGCGCCGTCCACGAGCATCGCTCGGCCCACCACCGCGGGATCGGAATCGTGCCGCGATACCCATGCTCGATGGCTGATCACGACTACGTCGTCCTGACCGGGCACGTCGTCGGCCGCGGTAAAGGTCCGCCCAAGCGCCGGCGATACGCCAAAGACGCGAAAGTAATCGGCGGAGACGCGGACGCCGCGCGTCAGCTCCGGCGTGTCCCCCGTTAGGACGGTGAATCCACTCTCCACCGCTGCTGCAATGTGCTCGAACGCCTGCTTGGACCCGTCGACGAGGGCGAAGTGTTCCGAGACATTGCCGCCCGTCAACTCGCCGCGCCTGGTGGGACGCAGCGCCACCACTCGCTCCGCGTCAAGGAATGGGAGCGGCTGAAGCACCACCGCATAGAGCGCCGAGAACACGGCGGCGGTGGCGCCGAACCCGAGGGCGAGTGTGAGCACGGCCATCGCGGTGAACGCGGGTGCGAGACGTAGCTGGCGCAGGGCGAAGCCGACATCCTGGCGCAACTCGCTGCGGACCTCCGCCTGGCGCTCGTTATGCTCGCGCTCGTCGGCGAGCTTCCGGCTTTCGGCGGCGACGGCGGCTACATCGCCAAAGCGGCGTTCCGCTTCAACGCGCGCCTGAGACTCGGGCAGTCCCTGCTGCATCAGCTCGCGTGTAAGCATGTCGAGGTGGAACGCGATGTCCGCGTCGACCTCGTCCTTCGTGCTGGCTCGCCACAAGAAGGATCGCAGCTGGCCCCTGCGGCCCGGGCGCGGCATGTCAGGAGCCGAGCAGGATCGGGGTGACGATCTCGAGGAAGCTCTTGAACTCGCGCGTTTCCGCGCGCAGCCGGCGGCGCCCCTGATCGGTGATGCGGTAGAACTTCGCCTTGCGTCCGGAGTCGGTGGTTCCCCACTCGGCGTCGACCATCCCGTCGCGTTCCATGCGGTAGAGCGCCGGATATAACGAGCCATCCTCGACGCGCAGCGCTTCGTCGGTCTGCTGTCTCAGCCAGGTGGCGATGGCGTAGCCGTGTCGCGGTCCGAAGGTGAGCGTTTTGAGGATCAGGGCGTCGAGCGTGCCGTGGAGATGGTCTTTGTAGGCGGGCAATGGCGTATCCCTCGATGTCTGGGGACACGTTGTGGCGCGCACACCCAGATGTCAAGGGGTCACCCGAACGTCACATAGCAAAGGCCTCGCGCATGGCGAGGTTCGCAATCTCAGGCCACTAGCACCACGGCCAGATCGGGCACTTCCCGAAAATGGCGCTCATCACGCGGACCAACCATCACGCCAAAGCCCAGGTGGCGGGCGGTGGCCGCGACGGCGAGATCGTTGGCGGGAATGAGGCGTCCGCGCCGGCTGAGGAGGGCGAACAGCTCGGCCCAGCGCTTGGCGATCGCTGCGTCGAAGTCCACGATCCCGGTGACAGCGATCAGCGCCTCGATGCGCTCGCGACGCTGCGCGGCGAGTTTCCGGTTCTCCGCGAGGGCGACACCCACGAGCAGTTCGCCGTACACGACCGCCGGGATGGCGAC
>JBGTNB010000446.1:0-3404 GCA_041743285.1 Gemmatimonadaceae bacterium | reverse complement strand
GTGCCAGCCGGGCGGCCCGACGAGGCGCCGCCTGGGCCCAAGGGCTCCGGCGCGATTGATCCCAGAGCGCCGGCCCACGGGCGGGCGGGGGACGAGACCGAGCGCGCAGCGCGTACCAAATAAGCTGTTGCTCACTCTCGGCGGCGATGGCGCTCGTCGACGAGGGCTCTGTCGCTCTGAGCAGCTTCCTCTTTAGCAGCGGTGTAGCCGCTCGGTGAGCCGCGTGGGCCGGATGCGTGCCGCGCGCACTGAGGAAAAGGGCGCGGCCACTGCGTGCGTGGACGAGTCGTTGTCGCACCTGATCGAGATACCGCTCGGTCCACCGGATCGCGCGCTCGCCGATTGGTACCAGGCGGTCTTTCTTCCCCTTTCCCTCGCGCACGAGTACCACGCCGCGCTCAGCATCGAGATCGGCGAGATCGAGTCCGACGAGCTCCATGCCGCGGAGGCCCGTCGAGTAACGCACCTCGAGGATGGCCCGGTCGCGGCTTGCCCACGGCCGACCCGCTCGCACTCGTCGCTCTCGAGTCCACGTACCTGGAACCGCTCGCGCCGGTTCCGTAGGTGACGGTGTTCGTCGCGAACTGAAAGGCGTTCAGCACCACCGACGGCAGCGACTGACCTGTACAAGTGATCGTCGGTCCCGGCTCGCACGAGAGCGTGTACGAGCGTTGCTGCGTTCCAACGTTCTTGATCGTGAAGTCCGCGGTGTGTCCGCTGGTGAAGCTGGGCCGCGATGGTCCGCTGCCGCTGCTCGGGGTCACGACTACCGCGTACGGAACCTTCGGCCACGCCGTGAACGCATACTGGCCCTGGCCGAAGCCCGATTGGCCTTCCGCCACCAGTCTGACCGATCCGCTACCCGTCGTTCCCGTGTTTATCCGGAAGGTGACGGAAACGTTGGCGCTGCCACCGGACATGAGGGTTGCGACAGACAGCGTCTGCGAAACGCAGACCGTTCCCGAGGTCGGCAAGCACTCCAGATCGTACGTGTCGGTAGCCGCCGTGTTGTTCTTGACGGTGAACGCCACCGTATACGATGAATCGTTGAACCGATCTCCGAGTACGCCGGCCACCGGAGTCACGGCAACCGGATACGATGATCCAGCCGCAGGTACGGTAACGGTTACGCGTCCCGAATCCTTGACCGTTGGTGACGCGGTAACCGTACCCACGAGATGGAGCAAGCCTCCTGTGGCCGATCCATAGTTGACGTTGACCGTCGTCGTCGCGCTGCTCGCGAGAGTGACGGAGGGTGGGGTGATGCATGCTTCGAGTGCGCCACTGCAGATCGTTGCGAATGAAATCGTCGCCTGACTGCCGCTCAGGTTCTGAACGGTAAATGCCTGGCTGGAGGCCGTGTTGGCCGGCTGCTCGAGCGTGAGCGCGTCGGGTGTGATGCTCAACGCATAGGCCACCCCTTGCACTGTAACATTGTATGAGCGTTATCGTACCCGCCGAACCCCAACCCTTCGAGCGTCAACGTTCCCGTTCCTTGCGAGCCACTGAATGTCACGCCGACCTGCGCGCTGCCGTAGGCCGGCACCATTACGAGTGGATCGCCGGCGACCTGGCAGTTCGAGACCACTCCTGACTGGGTGCAGTAAGTGTCGATCCAGTCCGTCGATCCGCCCGAGTTCGTGATGGTGAAGGTGGCGGTGTAGCTCGACTGCCCGCTGTTGACCGTGAGCTGCCCGCCATCTGGACCGATGGTGAACTGAGCTCCGGCCTCAGTCGCGAACAGGGCGGCACAGACGATGAGCATGACACCCGTCGTGCGGCGAGCGGCGGATTGGCTAGGCATGGGGGAGGTCGATGAACGGGGGGTGGGGAAGATGGAAACCGGTGTCTTATGGACCTTCTCGCAGCGGCGCGACCACGCCGGGGGGGGGGGGAAACTGTTGCTAGGAAGCGCCTCCGCTGCCGGGCGGTCTCTTGCCCTCGAAAGCCGCCTCGGCCTGCGCAAACCATCTGTCGTAGGCCGCCCGCTGCGCGGGGGTGAGAGCCGCGCTGATGGCCGACTGATGCTTCCGTCGCAACGCGCTACGCGCGCTGAGACTCAGGTTTCGTGTATCGTCGCCCCTCGCAGCTGTGCGGACTTCCTCCCTGTACGTCCGCACCAGCGAATCGATTGCGAGCCGCTGAAGCGCCGTGATCGTCACACCAGGAGCGAAGGGGATTGAGTCTGGCTGCTGCGCGCTGGCAGTGCGCGAACCGATGAGCACAGCCGGAAGAAGGAGGGCAGAGAGATGGAAGAGTCGCATGTCCGTCTGTTGAAGGGGTAAACAGCAGTCCATCGGGCGCTGGCATGACCGCGCAGGACAAAGCGCGATATCTGTTCGCGCACCCCAATGAGCGCGCGGATGTTGCCTGCATGTAAGGCACGGAGAGTGCCCGCCCGGCGGGTGTCGCTAAACGCTTGCGATGTTTTGCCTTACGAGCGACGCCCGAAGTGGAGGGATAGGCGGGCGCGACAGATTCATGCGACTTTCGTGCGACAAAACGCGACAAATGCGACAGCTGCGACGAGTCGGAAAGCGGTGGCCAACTCCTGACTTTCCCACCTGGCCCGAGTGGAGCGTCGTTAGAATCGCGCCCGCAGGTTCTTCAGCGTCAGAGCTGGCATCTGCGCCGCTCGAGTCAACGAGATCGGGCGAACGCGCCGATGACCGACTCGACGCGGCGGGTCACGCGCTCCAGCTCGTCGAGGAGTTCCGGGGCTTCCTTCAGCGTCACGAGCTCGGTGAGGTCCGCCCACAGCCGAGGCCACTCCAGCGCCCCCTTCTGGCGCACGAGCACGCCCTCGATATCCGCCCAGTCCTGCGGTCGCCCCGCAAATGCCTTGTATACAACCAGATCCGTCGCGGAGCACGTTCGCAGCACCGCCCCGCGCGACAGCTCCGCCTCCGTAGCGCGATCGATCGTGGCCTCCTCGAACGGCATCGCGCCCAACGCCACATCGACGGCGAATCCATCTTCCGTACTGAGCAACAGTACGCGATGGCGCAAGGCGAAGTCAGTCGCGTCGGCCACGCGGGGCGTCAGGTCCTCGAGCAGCGCGGCGATTACCATGTTCTCACCGCCGAAACCGGCGAACACGGTAAGATCGAGGTCGTTTGTGAGCCGGGGAGTCCCCCAGCGAAAGTTCGCGATGCCGCCGATGAAGCAGAATCGAAAACCGCGCGCTGTCAGTTGTGCCTGCACACGGGCACCCGCCTGCAGGAGCGATCTCACCGCGGCTGGGCGCGTGCAAAGAGTCGCTGCTGCTCGATTAGCCCGGTCGCTGTGGTGACCGGCTCTGAACGCAGTCGAGCCCAGAGTGCCTCTTCCAGCTCATCCGCGACTCGCCAGAGATCGACGACATGAAGCTCCGCGGCTCGGACGCGCGCAAGCGCCGGGGCGGC
>JBGTNB010000445.1:0-2318 GCA_041743285.1 Gemmatimonadaceae bacterium | reverse complement strand
GCCCGATGTCTCGCAGGGCACGCTCGGCTGCAGCACCAGCCAGCGTGAGCAAGAGGCCAGATAGAAGAATGCGGAGCAGCACGTCGCTCATTCCGACTCCTCCAGCCTTTCTTCGATCATTCGCCGCAATCGGCGCAGCTCGTCAGCGGACACGTCCCGGTCGCTCATGAACTGCGTGAGGAGGAGTGCTTCGGAACCCCCGAAAATCTTGTCGCGGATGCGCTCCAGCGCGCGCCTTCCAGCGGCTTCCCGCTCGACGACCGGGTAGTAGCGAAAAGCCTTCCCCTCTTCCACGTGCCTTACCGCTCCTTTCCGCTCGAGCGTTCGGAGCACGGTCAGCACTGTCGTATAGGCGAGACCAGCAGACAGGCGCTCGTGCACATCGGCGACAGTCGCGCTGCCGAGTGCCCATAGCACGGCCATGGCGTCCAGTTCACGAGGCGTGAAGTCAGGTCGATCAGCAATGGGATCTCTCATCTGCGTACTATTACATAATTAGTAACAACTTCGCCGTCAAGGACCTTTTGTGAGAGCGCAGAGGGACCGGGACGCGGGCAGGCCCGTTGTAGTGACTACGTAGGCGCACGCCGTTGACTACGCAGGTAGACGTATCGCGGCAATTTCCCGGACCGGCGATCGTGGAGGCGAGGAGACGCGGCCATGCCCCGCGAACACCCTTCCACCTCCGGGGGAACCATGAGTGCTCCGCGAACGCATACCAACCTCGTCCACGCGCCGAAGTACCGCGTCTACTTGATGCTGCTGGCAATACTTGCGCTCGCGGCATGCACGGTGTGGGCACCAAGCAGGCGACCGCTGTCGGAAGTGGCTATTGCGGAGCAGAACGTCGTACTGCGAATAACAGACGCCAACCTTCGCCTCATGCATGTGGAGCGGGCCCACATTGTCGGGGACTCGCTGCTGGGATACGCATTCCGGTCGAGCCCGCGGCTCAGGGTGGCCATCCCGCTAGCAGACGTTCGGTCAGTTGCGATTCGAAAGGTGAGCGCGGCGCGAACGGTTGGGCTCGTCCTCGCGCTTGGAGTTTCGGCGGCCATTGTCGCCGGTGCGTTGGAGGACGACCCCCCGCCGCCACCGGAACCCGAACATCCGACCATGTCGTGCCCGCTCATTTACACCTGGGACGGAAAGAACTGGCGACTGGACTCAGGGACGTTTGGAGGCGCCATCATGCGAGCGCTTCAGCGCACGGACCTCGACAATCTCGACTTTGCCGTTGCCGCCGATCGCGTGCTTCGCCTGAAGGTTGCCAACGAGCTGCGGGAAACGGATCACGTAGACGCCTTGCACGTTCTGGCGGTCGATCACGAGGCAGGGCTCGCGGTTGCTCCGGATGCAAGCGGCGGCATACATACGCTCGCGGCGCTCGTGCGTCCGGTCGAAGCTTCCGACTTCTCGGGTCGCGACGCTCTGGCGCGGGTAATGACCTCCGATGGATGGAACTGGGAGTCGACACCAACCGGCCGCGACAGCGCGAAGGTGGCGGACATCCGCGACGGGATCGAAGTCACATTCATCCGTCCGTCCGACGCACGGCAGGCGCATCTAGTGCTCGATGGCAACAATACTTCGTGGGCCTCCTATCTACTCTCCGAATTCATCGAAGCACGCGGGAGCTCGACCGACGCGTGGTACGATTCGCTCAACAGCGGGAAGCTCGATGCCGCGGCCATGGGCGCCAGGCTGGCTAGCGAAGCATTTCTAACGGTTTGGGTGGAAACCTCCAAAGGCTGGATGCGGCAGGGGCTGATCTGGGAGGCTGGACCGGAGGTCGTTAAGCGGCAGGTCCTTCATCTCGATCTGGCCCAGGTGCACGGTGACTCCGTGCGCGTAAGGCTGGAATCGGTGCCGTCGTTCTGGCTGATCGACCAGGTGGCGCTCGACTATTCGACCGATCGCCCCGTGACCGTGACACAGCTGGAACTCGTGCATGCGCGTGATCGCCAGGGCGTGGATGTGCGAGCACGCATCGCGGCGGTGGACGACGACTATTACGTGCTGGAGACCGGCGATGAAGCCGAGCTGCATTACAGTGTTCCGGACGTCCCGAAAGGACTCGCGCGATCGTATCTGCTGCGTTCCACGGGTTGGTACCGGGTGCATACATCGCTGGCAGGACAGCCGGACACCGCGACGCTGCGAACGGTGTCCGAAGGGCCGTTAGGTATATCGCGCGTCGCCGTGGGCAGGCTGAACGACGCCCTTAACAGCATGGCGCGTGGTGCACGATGACGATGCCGCGGGTGTGGGTCACGGGGGTAGGCGCAGTATCGGCGGCGGGCATCGGCACCGCGCCC
>JBGTNB010000444.1:0-8745 GCA_041743285.1 Gemmatimonadaceae bacterium | reverse complement strand
GAAGGCCTTCAGCGCTATGTGCCACAGCCATACGCCGGCCCAGCCGTCCTGTTCCGGCCTCGGATGCAGCCGCAGTTCGGCATGGGCGATCGTGCTCGTGGCTGGGGCGCGCTTGTCACGGGGGGCCTGACAATTTGCACGGTTCCCGGAAATCATCTCGCGATGCTCCAAGAGCCGCACGTGAAAGTGCTGGCGCGCGAGATTGCCGGCCGGCTCGGCGGATCCGAGCCGGCGACAGTCGAGACGCTGCGCTGATCGCGCGATGCGCAACGCGCCGGAGCTCCTTCGCGGCGAGGTTCATGTGTGGGAAGGGGCGCTCGACCTCAGCTCCGAATTGCTGGAGCGGCTCGCGGCCACCCTCTCGCCTTCCGAGCATGACCGCGCGAACAGGTTTCGTGAAGCTGAGCATCGACGCCGATTCGTCGCCGGCCGGGCCATGCAGCGCGATGTGCTTGCTCGTTATGCGGGAGTGGCACCGGAGCTCCTCGCGTTCGCCGCCGGACCGGCCGGCAAGCCGTCACTCGAACACCACCCCGGTGACGTCCGTTTCAATGCCTCCAACGCCGGCGGACTGGCCGTCGTTGCCGTAACTGCAGGCTTGGAGGTCGGCATCGATATCGAGCCGCTCAGGCCCATACCCGATGCGCTCGAGATTGCACGCCGGTTCTTCTCACCCGCCGAGATCGAGGCGCTGACGGCGACACCGGTACGAGAGCGCGATGCCGCGTTTCTCACGGCTTGGACGCGCAAGGAAGCCTACATAAAGGCCCTGGGAGGCGGACTCGGCGTGGGACTCCACTCGTTTACCGTTTCGATAGGCGCCGGACCCGCGCGGCTGCTCGACGATGGCCTGGGCCCGGCGGCGTCGGACAGGTGGAGCCTGATGACGCTGACATGCGCGGCCGGTTGGACGGGCGCGTTGGTGGTTGAAGGCGCGGTGGAAACCGTGCGATACTTCCCCTGGTCACCGCCTCGTGAGCCCAGATGACACGCAAGTGAGGCTGGCTTGTGTCATTACGATTTCGTGCTCCGGCACGTCTCTATCTCACGTCCAGCCGAAGACCGACATTGGCAACGCGGCCCTCGAGCGGCCCCCAGACATCTGTGGTCCATCGCCCGCCCAGCCCGCGGGCCGGCAGCACGAGCGGGTCGTATCGCGTTTGACGGTACCCTAGCACGTTCTCGGCGTTGACGAACAGTCGAGCCGGGCCGAATCGACGCTCCGCGAGCATGCCAACGTGGACGTAAGGTTTGCTCTCATCGCGATACGGGTTGTCAACGAGCAGTTGCGGCCCCGTGTAATAGATCTCGAGGCCCACGCGCGCCACGTTTTCCTCCTCCCACATCGTGACAATCCCTGCCTGGTGCCGAGGAGTGAGCGGCGCGTCACGCCTGACGCCAGTCTCCAGTTCCGGCTCCGTCGAGCGAACGAACGTGTAAGAGCCGGTTATGTGGAATGGCTCCGGGTTCCATCGTACGAGCAACTCCGCGCCTGCGGTGCGCGTCGCTCCGCCCAGGTTAGCGAGCTCCACGCGATCGGAGCTTTCATTCACTTTCCCCAGGGCCACAGGATCTTTGACAACCGAGGCGAACGCCGTCGCGTTCACATCGACTGGGCCGAGCGCACCTCCGAGATCAATCGAGCCGCTGCGCGCCTGCTCCTCGCGAAGATCCTGCAACGGCTCCAGCGGCATAAGACCGATCACCTCGGTCTCCTCGGTGAATGGCGACGGCGCGAAGTAGCCTCCACCACCCGAGATGCGGAGCGTCCATATGGGCCCGAGCCTGACGAGTCCCGAGATCCGCGGCGCGAGCTGAGTCCCGTACTCGCTGTGTCGATCCACACGCGCGCTCGCTGTCAGCGACAGCGAAGGAGATAGTGTCAGCGTGTTCTGCACGAACAGCGCGGAAGTGGTGAACTGATAGTCGAAGCCGGCCACGTCGTCCGCATCGTAGCGCTCCTGCTGGATCGCCGCACCAACCACCCATAACGATGCTCCATTCGGCATCGTCACGGACGTCTCCCCGAGCCACGTCAGATGCTTGTCGCGCTCGCGCACGCCCCCGAAGTTATGCCGGTGCTGCTGCAGCGCCGCGGCTCCCCGTACCGAGAGAATCGCGTTGCCGGCAAGCAAGAATCCGCCGACCAGACCTCCGTCGTATCGATTCGTGCGGAGGTTCTCCGGGAAAGCTCCGCCGGCCGGGACAGTTGCGCCGTCCATCGTGCCGCCCTCGCGCCGCTCGAGCGTCGTGCCCGCGGTGAGCATGAGCGAATGACCGGCCGGGCTGGACCAGAACGCGCGTGGTCGAAAGACGCCGCGCTCGTATCCAGGCAGATCGGTCCAACCGTCATCATCACGATCGACTTGCGACTGCCTGTGCGCGCCCGCGAGTAGTGTATATCCCCATCGCTGACCGATCCGTTGCGACGCAAATCCAACTGCATCGGTTCCGCTGAGAGTCGTCTGATTCAAAAGCAGCTCGCGCGCCGGCTCCTCCCCCGGGCGCCGAGAGATGAGATTGATGACGCCGCCTAGCGCCGATCCTCCGTACAGCGCCGAGGCGACCCCTTTGATGATTTCGACGCCCGCCAGGTCCATCGGCGGGATTTGGAGCAGCCCAAGGCCACCCGTCTGCCCGCCGTAGAGCGGCAGCCCATCAGCGAGGATCTGCGTATACCGGCCGCGGAGTCCCTGCACTCGGACGGCGGCGCCGCCTAACGATGGAGATGTCGTCTGGACCCGGAGTCCTGATGACTCGTTCAGCATCATCGTGATATCGCCCGGAGTCATGAGGAGCTTTTCCTCGACCTCTTCCTGGGCGAGCACCTCGACCCGCAGCGGCTCATCCTCAATCCGCCGCCCGCTCCGCGTAGCCGAGACGATCATGCCTGACAGTTCCACTGGCTGATCGACGAGCGAGATCGTAACGGTAGTGTCGCCTCCGGAGCGCAAGGTCACGAACACTGTTTCAGGCTCGAAGCCGATCTTCGTCGCGATGACCTGTCGCTCACCTGCGGCCAGCCTGAGCAAGGCGACGCCGCGCGCATTCGTGGACCGGCCTACCTGACCACTCCGCACCATCACATCCTCGAGCGGCATCGTGTCCCTGCGCACGATCACCGTCAAAGCGACTACGCTATCTGGCCGAGCTAGAGTTGTGTCCTGGGCCCCTAGCGGGACAGCGACGGCCAGCCAGAAAAGCAGCGTCATCAAGCGAAAGAAGCTCATTCGCAGGCTCTCGCGCGGGTGGGTGCTATTCTAGTCTCCTACTAGTGAAATTCGGACCGGAACGGCAACAGAATCCCAAACCCCGCTATGAAAAAACGGCGGGTCTGACTTTTCTTGGTTACGGCTCGTCCGGATTACTCCGGCGAAAGGCTGAATCCCTCCCTCCGTCCCGAGAAAAATCGAATCCAGCTTTCGTTCGTCATTCCCGCGAAAGCGGGAATCCAGTGACTCGTAAGGCGTACCTGGATTCCCGCTTTCGCGGGAATGACGGACAATATTCTCATACTAGTGGAATTGAACGCGCAACGGCAGCAGGATCCCGAATCCTGCTATCAGAAACGGGGTCCAACTTTCTTGGTTCCGACTCGTCCGGGTTATGATTTAATGCGAATTCAAGGTCAGCTCCGGTAGCGGTCCCATGACAAGGCTCCCCCGTCCGCGGAGCGTTCGCCGATGACTCTCACCCTTCGCTTGCTCGGTGCCGACGACGAGTCGGTACTCGGACACATAGCACCTGACGTCTTTGACGGTCCAGTCAATCCTCGGTGGACCGCCGAGTTTCTCGCGGACCCGCGGCATCACCTCGCCGTCGCGTTAGACGCGGGCCAGGTCGTCGGCATGGCATCTGCCGTCCACTACGTGCACCCCGACAAGGCGCCGCAACTGTGGATCAACGAAGTCGCCGTCGCACCGACGCACCAAGGTCAGGGCATCGGCCGGCGTCTGCTCGAGTTGCTCCTCGCACATGGGCGTACCTTGACCTGTACGGAGGCGTGGGTCCTTACAGACGACCGGGGGAACAAGGCGGCGCATGCGCTCTATGCGAGCGTCGGTGGCCAGCCTTCAGCGGAGGGGAGCGTCAAGATGTACTCCTTCCCTCTGGGTTCGTCATAGTTGCGTCTCGGTGCTACAGAAATGTCGGCAACACGCACGCCGATCCTACTCCGCCCTCAGTATCACCGCCGGGTCAATCGCCGCCGCCCGCCGGGACGGGACATAGCTCGCCAGAGTCGCGACGAGCAGCAACAGCGTCGTCGCTCCCAGAAAGCTCGTGATATCTGTCGGCGCGACCCCATACACCACATTGGCCATGATCCTCGTGGCAGCGATGGCGAGCACGAGCCCTATGACAGAGCCCAGTACCGCCATTGAGACTCCCTGCCACACCACGAGACGAGAGACGGTGCGACCTGTCGCGCCCAGGGCAACTCGGATCCCGAACTCGCGGATGCGCTGCGTGACCCCGTACGACACGACGCCGTAGATCCCCACAGCCGCCAACAGCAGGGCGATACCGCTGAACGCTGCGATCAGCAGCGTCGTCAGGCGCCGCTGGGCCTGTGAATCACCGATAATGTCGGTCATCGTGCTTACGTCGTAGACACTCTGCCGCGGGTCGACGGAGCGGACCGCCCTGGTTATCGCCGCGATAGGCACGTCTGATATGGTTCCGCTTCGAACGGCCAACGCCATGCGATCCTGCGTCCACTGCCGGTAGCTCCAGTAGACTTGCGGCGCGGGGTCGATCTCCAGGCCGCTGGTCCGAATGTGCCCGACCACTCCGATGACGTTTACCCATCCACCGCCCCGCCATGCCGGTGCCTTGAAGCGCTTGCCGACCGCCATCTCGCCAGGCCACATCGTTCTGGCCACGCGCTCATCGACTATCGCGACCTCCGGAGCGTCGGCGTCGTCCTGCTCGGTAAACCCGCGGCCGGCGATTAGCCTGATGCCGAGCGTGGCGAAGTACTCGGGAGTCACCGTCCGCGTGTCGACGGTGGTCAACTCGCCGGCGGTGCCTGACGCGGTCTCGAAATGCACTGGATTGGTCTGCCCGCCGGAGAGTGGAACGCGATTCACCAGGCTCACGCTGGCGACGCCCGGCACCGCGCGCACAGCTTCCACGAGGCGGGCGTAATAGTCGGCGACCTCCCCATCGGAGGGGTATTTGCTGCGCGCCACCTCGAACTTGAGCGTCGTGACACCCTCCGGCCTGAAGCCGACGTCTACTTGCGTCACATTGATCGCACTTTGAATCAGGAGACTCGCCCCGACGAGCAGTGGCAGCGCAAACGCAATCTGCACAGCCACCGCCGCGCGACGCGATGAGGAACGTCCGCGTCCGGATGTCGAGGAGCGGTTTCCGTCCTTTGCAATCGACGTGAAGTCCGACTTCCAGGCCTGAACCGCCGGCGCGATGCTCACCGCCAGGCCCGTTAGGACAAGGAGACCCAAGGAGAACCCGATGATAGGGGCGCTCAATTCAATGCTCTCGGCGCGCGGCAATCTCGCGGGCGCGGTGGCGACGAACATGTCGACTGCCCAAGCGGCCAGGATGACGCCAAGCACACCGCCTAGCAACAGCACCGGCGCTGCCTCGGCGATGGCCTGTGAAATCAGGCGCTTGCGTGACGCGCCGAGAGCCAGGCGCAATCCGAATTCACCTATTCGAGCGTTCGCTCGTGCTGCAAACAGATTCGACAGGTTCATGCATGCAACAGCCACGAGGAACGAAACCGCTCCCAGCAGCAGCATGAGCGCAGGGCGCACGTCGCGCACGGCGTCGTCGAGCATGGAATCGACGGTCATCCCTGCCTCGGCGTTACCCTGGTATGTAGTGGCTAGGCGCTCTGCCAGCGCCGTCACGTCCGAACGGGCACGTTCCAACGAGACGCCGGGAGCGAGCCGCGCCACTACGCGGTAGTTGTCCGTGGCCTGACGCGTGAGCTCACCCGGCTCGAGAACGAGCGGCACCCACGCTGAGTGAGCGCTGGACGGGTACTGAAACCCCGGCGGCATGACGCCGACGACCGTGTAGAGAGATCCGTTGATGTCGAGCTGTCGGCCAACGATCGCGCGGTCGCCTCCAAATCGGCCGCGCCATAGCGCATCGCTCAGAAGCACAACGCGATTGAGGCCAGCCTGATCCTCGTCGTTAGTGAAGGTTCGGCCGAGCGCCGCGGATACGCCGAGCACCGAGAAAAGGTTAGGCGAAACGCTCGCGCCCTGCAGTCGCTGAGGGTCGCCGTCACCGACGAGATTGAGGTTCTCGTCCTCGAAGAACGCGACATCCTCGAAGACGCTGGGGAGGTCACGCAGCGCGTGAGCATCGGCAGCAGCGGGATAGTTGCGAGCATCCCGCCGCAGCAGCCAGACGCTGACGAGCCGCTCCGGCTCCTGAAATGTGAGCGGCCGGAGCATGACCCCGTAAACGACGCTGAAAATTGCCGTCGCGGCTCCGATTCCCAGTGCTACTATAACGATGCCGGCGATGGCAAAAACGGGTGACTTGCGGAGGAGTCGTACGCCAAAGCGGAGGTCACGAGCCATCCGGCGAATCGCTTCCCCGGGTCTATCGTCACGCGATAATTCCTGCGCCGCGTCTATGCTGCCGAAGGTGAGCCGGGCCGCCCGATATGCTGCCTGGGGCGGCATCCCCCGCGCGATATTGGCCTCAGTCTCTCGATCGAGGTGAAATCGCATCTCCTCCGCGAGATCTGCGTCTACACGTTCGTTCCGGAACAGCGCTCGGAGTACGCCGGCAGCGTGGTCAAGGGCTCTCACTGGTACGGTGCTCCGGCGTTATGCGGTTCGCATGACGAGGGAGATCGCGGTTGAAAGCCGGTCCCACTCGCTGCGCTCCTGTTCGAGTCGTTCGCGGCCTGCCGCCGTGAGCCGATAAAACCGGGCACGCCGGTTGGCGTCTGAGACGCCCCAATCCGCGGTAATCCAGCCGTGACGTTCCAGCCGCTGGAGCGCGGGGTAGAGCGACCCCTGATTCACCTTGAGAACGTCCTTCGACAGCAGCTGGATGCGTTGAGCGATCGCCCACCCGTGGAGGGCCTCGGTGGCGATGGTGCGCATGATCAGCAGGTCGAGCGTGCCTTGGACGAGGTCTGTTGGGCGGGTCAAATGGTGGCCTTGGTTATCTACAAGAGAGGGTACACCGCCCGTTGTAGATAATCAAGGGGAGCGGGGGAACGCCGTGCTGGCGGTTATTCACCCCACGGCAAACTCGCCCTGCGCTTCGGCCCGCCGAAGTGGCCGCCCACCCGGCTGCTCATGGTTCCCTGCCCGCCTCTTCGATGCGGATCCGGAACGGTGTGGACATACGCAGTGAATCCGGGAGGGTGTCGCCCCCGGCGGTGCGAGCCAGGTAGGCGATCTGGAATGGCCCGAGCACCGTACCAACAGTCGCGGGCGGCCCAGGCCCTAACCCAAGGTGTATGTTGTCCCGCCGGGAGGCGCCCGGTGGAACGACGAGCGGCGAGTCATGCCCGACGCAGGCCCAGCCCGGGTTCATTGGAGCCGAAGCATGCGTCGTATCGGCAAGCACCACCAGGAAGAGCGGCGTTGGCGCGTGTGGAGTGCAGCGTTCGAGCAGGATTGGACGGTCAAGAGGATTTCGGTACGTGATCGTGATGGATACAACAGCGCACGGGTGGCCGACTGGACTGCATTTCAGCGCCGCCGAATAGACCCGCTGATCGGTGGTCATCGAGCCCTCTGTGGCCGCCGAGGTGTCCGACGCCGTGCATCCGCGGTCCCGAGTACCGCACTTCTCCGCACAGCCGCCCAATGGCGCGAGGATTAGTACCAGGCCTCCGAGCAACCAAACGCGCATTCAACCTCCGGAACAACGACGTAGCTCGCGCCGCGACGACGTTTCCCTCAACTGATCGGTGGCTTCGCGAGCACCACAGAGACGGCTGCCTGTCGTGCCGGCACCGTCCAGTACTTTGCGAGGAGCGTCCGCGTCATCGCCGGGGAAACGCGCGAGAACCCGTTCCGCTCGTAGAAGTTGATCGCCCAGGTCGCGTCGGCCCAGGTTCCGACAAGAATCTGCGCGGTTCCGGACCGTTCGAAGAGATGCTGCATCAGGATCCGCCCTATCCCAAGCCGCTGGTGCGACGGCAGGACGTAGGCATGGCGAATCAGCGTGGCGCCAAGCACGGATTGCACGCCCATGACCCCGACCAGTACGCCCTCCATCTCGTAGCCGGTGAATGCGACCCCGGCAGCCACGTCATGCCGCAACTCACCGCGAGCCATGTAGGGCTCGCGCCAGCAGTCGTCCGGTATCGCGCCCTGGTACTTGGCGGCGGCCGCGTTCACGATCTCCAGGATGCGCGGTAAGTCGTCGTCCCGGCATGCACGCACGATTGCCAAAATCCGCCTCCGCTCGAAGCCGGAGGCAACTTGCGGAGCGCGCCCGAAGATGTCTTGCACAAAAATACGGGTCAGCATGGCCGCGACGCGTACCGGCCCGGTGGGGCGCCGAACTGGCGCGTGAAGCACCTGGTCAGGTGGCTCTGATCATAGAAGCCGCACCGCTGCGCGACGTCCGCGAGGTCGATCCGAGCGCCGAGGAGTCGGCGGGCCAAGTGCAGCCGCTGCTGGAGGATATAGGCGTGCGGCGTGAGGCCCGTGCGTCGAGCGAATCCGCGGATGAGCTGGTAGCGAGTCAGCCCCGCGTCTCGCGCGAGCTCGGCGAGCGTCACCGCGCACCCAGGAT
>JBGTNB010000443.1:0-3351 GCA_041743285.1 Gemmatimonadaceae bacterium | reverse complement strand
ACCTTGAGGCCATCGTGGTGCGGTTGGCCACTGCTGGTGCGCCCGCAGCCTAACATTTCGCTGGAGCTGACGGGGCGACCCACGGTCGTACACGAGTCCAGGTCCCGCCCCGGTCGCCCCGCAGCTCAGTTCAGGCGTTAGATGCGCAGCGGACAATATCTGGAACTTTTTACTTGCGGGTTGCCACTCGCTGCGAGTGTTAGCTTCTCGCTATGCAAAGGTAGTCGGGGCACGCCGCTCCGAACGGAGCTCGATCAGGTAGGTGCAAAGAGAACAAACGCGGAGCGATCAGCTGGCGGCGTGTGCTGCCTCAGGCTGTTGCCACTCGAGAATGCGGTTTCATCGGCTGGCGGTCGCCTCCAAGCTCTCGTCATGGAGAAACCCCGCAGATCTGAGTGCCGCGTGACAGGTACTGACCTCGCCAATTTTACTTTCGATCACCGTCGCTGAGTCGTGCGGCGCGACGCTCCGAACGGAGCTCGCTCAGGTCTCCTCAGGGAAAGCCAGTGGCTTCACCGGCTGGCGGTGGCATTCCTTAGGTTGCCTCACACTGAGCCTGCGCGAAGCGACCGGCTGGCGGCACTTAGCCTCGGGTTGTTGCCACTCTAAAAGGAGCGGAATCATCCGCCTGGCGGCACAAATCCGACTCTCGTCAGGGAAAGCTCTTGCGGGCAAGCTCCACGTGACCCACCATAGCACGTGGCGGCTCTTCTAGTCACCGACGGCTGTCGTCCGTCGCAGGTAGTGCACAGCTTGAGCACCCCCCGTGCGTGAGCTGGCATCTAACGATTCGTTGTAGCCGACGGGCGGTCTACGGATGCTCGCTGCGCTCGCACTTATTGAATCCGCCCGCAGCTAAACTCAGGCGTTAGATGCGCAGCGGACAATATCTGGAACTTTTTACTTGCGGGTTTGCCACTCGCTGCGAGTGTTAGCTTCTCGCTATGCAAGGTAGTCTCGCCACGCTGCTCCGAACGGAGCTCGTTCAGGCTGGTGCTCAAGAGAGCAAGCGCGGAGCGATCGGCTAGCGGCGTGTGCTGCCTCAGGCTGCTACCCTTCGAGAGTGAGGTTTCCACCGGCTGGCGGTCTCCTACGGGCTCTCGTCATGGAAAGACCCCGAGAACGGATCGCCACGTGCCCAGGCAGTGACGTCGATAAGGCTGAGTCGCTGAGCTGTGCTGACGACGCTCCGAACGGAGCTCGCTCAGGTTGATCCACCGGCAGCCTGCGAGGTCACCGGCTGGCGGTGGCATTCCGCAGGTCGTGCAGAGGTGAGGCACGCGGAGCGACCGGCTGGCGGCACTTATGCCTCGGGTTGTTGCCACTCTAAGCTGTGGAATCAGCCGGCTGACGGCACAAATCCGACTCTCGTCAGGGAAAGCTCTTGCGGGCAAGCTCCACGTGACCCACCATAGCACGTGGGCGGCTCTTCTAGTCACCGACGTCTGTCGTCCGTCGCAGGCAGTGCACAGCTTGAGCACCCCGCCGTGCATGAGCTGGCATCTAACCATTCGTTACAGTTGACGGGCGGTCTTCGGATGCTCGCTTCGCTCGCACTTATTTGATCCGCCCGCAACTGAACTCAAGCGTTAGGCCGACACTAAACTGACGTCATTCGCTGACATGGAACAGGATCCCATTCCCAAGCCGCAACCTCACGGTATGCTTGGTGCTCCGCCCCGCGGCCCTCCGACCGCTGTCGGCACAGGGACGCAACCGGATCCGCCCCCGCCCGGGCGAGGATCCGACGATTTCCTGCGCCATGTTCATTGGCCCATCTATGCCATCTCAGTAGCCTTGCTTGCTTGGGGAGCTCTTCTGATCGTCGGACGCCGCGGATTCGCAAGCCTGATGTTCGGCGTGCTCTTTGCGGGCCTCGGCGCGTACCTCAGTTGCACTACGTTGTGGTGGCATTCGGGCTTCGAGGAGCGCTGGATTCTATGGCGCCGAACGAGATGGATTCGGCGACGCCAACGCACCATTCGCGATCAATGATGGTGCGAGTCTGGGATTTCCTCGCGGGACAGACCGTCTATGTGGTCGCGCTCATTCCAGCCTGTCTGGGAGTGTCCGAACTCTATCTGCGCGCCGTTTGGGGGGACACTCCAGTGCCGATGGACGGCTTCGCGTTCGTGTTCTTTGCTGTGTTGGGTCCAGGCTGGGTGGGCCACCTGCTTGTGCTGGCGTATGTCCTCGCTCGCAGGTCCATCTCGACGCGGCTGAGATTCCTAGCGCTTCAGCTGTTCACTGCTGTTGCAGTCGCGGTGCTCATAGGATTGCTTTTCCTTGTGGGCGATCTCCTCACTGTAGACTCTCTTGCATTGTCGCTTGCGCCGTACGCGATACTCCCTGCGATCGGGACTGCAGCAGTGTATGGGCTGTTGGGTCGGAGGCATTTGATGCCCAGAAGGACAGAGCATGCATCCACGGCCTAACGATTCACTGGAGCCGACGGGGCGACCGACGAGCGTACACCGGTCCAGGTCCTGCCTTGGTCGCCCCGCGGCTCAGTTCAAGCGTTATGTGGTCACAGGCTAAAAGGCCAAGGAGAGGCTCACCCTCATGAGGGCTGCAGTCACGGCCGTGACGCTATTTGCGGTTCTCACCGCCCTGGGTTGCCGGACTGGCGCGAGTTTAGACGCGGCCCCCGAGTGGCCAACCGTCTTCACGCCCGATTCGGCGCTCACGCTCGAAGTGCCGCGTGCGTATCAAGAGCGCAACGCCTACGGGTGTTGGAATCGCAATGACGGTCATTGGCCCAGTGCCGCTGATTTTTGCCTCTCTCTGGCCTCAGCCGAGGAGGCGGAATTACGACTCGCGTCGTGGCGCTTACCGTGTCCTGGTTCCTCCCAAGCCGATGCGTCCTGCTTCGAGGAACGGCGGGAAGACACCATCGTGGTGGGCGGTCAGCGCGCGCTGGTCGTACGCGCGCTGCTATCCGGGACGATCGGCCACTATCGCCGGTTGCCTGCCGTTCTCATACTAATTCCCTATGGACCTGCTGGCAGTGCGATCTTCCAAGGCGATCATCGAGAGCCCGAGACCTACATCGAGCTCGTGGCGATCGCCGGTTCGATCCGCCTAGTCCAAGCGCCACATGAATGAGGGCCTTTGCGCTCGGCCACATAACGATTCACTGGAGCTGACAGGGCGGCCGACGGTCGTACTGCGGCCAGAGCTACGCCCTGGCCGCCCTGCAGCTCAGTTCAGGCGTTAGGCCTACATGACCAAGAGAACATGTAAAGCACCGTGCGCCTTACCCTAGTGGTCGGCCACGTGCCCGTGGCGGCGGGGGAGGCGCGAGCAGTTACGTATCAAGCCTCCACCGGGCCGTTTCTGCGGCTCCTCGGC
>JBGTNB010000442.1:0-3215 GCA_041743285.1 Gemmatimonadaceae bacterium | reverse complement strand
AGCGCGTACAGCCCAACCATGCCTGACGCGATCACCGTGCCCATCGCCGCGCCGGCGGTACCGAACGCCGGAATCGGACCCAGTCCGCGAATCAGGATCACGTTGAAAACGATGTTCAGCACGGTCACCGCCATGCCGAGCCGCAACGGAGTCTTCGCATCGCCCGCCGATCGCAGCGCGCCGCCTAGCATGAAGAAGATGAGCATCCCGGCACTGAACACGAACATGATCCGCAGGTAGGGAAGCGCCTCTCGCTGCACCTCCGGCGCGGCGTTGACCAGATCGAGCAGCCAGGGCGACAGCACCCAGCCGAGCGGTGCCATGATGCCTATCGAGAGCCCGCTAGCCGTTAGAAACGCCTGGTAAACGGTGCGGTCCACGTTTTCCGGGTCGCCGGCACCGGCGAACCGCGCCACCAGCACGCTCATCCCCGTGAAAAGCGAAGATATGAAGACGATCACTACCAGAAAGATCTGCCAAGCCACGCCGATCGCGGCGTTGCCGGTAAATCCTACGTAGTGCCCGACCATCACATGGTCGATGATCCCCTGCACACCGCCGATGATGTTCTGCAGCATCGTCGGCCAGGCGATCTTCCACACCGCCGGGAGGAGGGGTCCTTCGATGATCGAACGGTCGTACCGCCGTTTGGGCGGCGGTGGGGGTGGAACGAGTGACTCGGCGGCAGCCGGACGGACCGTTGTGTTAGGCGGGGCGGTATCGGTCATGCCAATGCAGGCTTCCCTGGTGCCATTCCCAATTTCCCGTAAGAGATGAGAAATGCGAGATGCGAGGAGGTCAGGTGTATGTGAAAGTGTTCCCCTCGCAACTCGCATCTCTCATTTTCATTCATCTCCATCTCGCCCCCCTACCACCCTTCGTCAGCGGTCGGGCCGTACATGCTCGGCACCTTTATGTCGCTCAACCGCAGGTAGATCCCCAGCTGCGCGCGGTGGTGCACGAGATGATTGAAGGTCGAGCGCATCATCGCGTAGCGCGACATGCGCTGAAGAACCTCGCCTGCTCGCTTGAGCGTCCACGGATCCTGAAACCGCTCATCGCTGATACTGGCGATCGCAGTGCGCGCGGCCTTCACGTTCGCGTCGAATTCGGACAACAGCGTGGCGGTAGTCTCGATGCTGTAGCCAGGCATTCTGCTGCCCTCCTTTGGCGCAAAGTCGATCTCGTCCTTCTGCGCGATCATCGATAGCCACGCCGGCAAGCGCGCGACGAGCTGAGCGAGATGCGCCATTTGAAAGGACTTCTCGTGCGGCTTCCATTCACCGCGCTCATTGGGCACGCGCTCGAGAACGCGCCGCGTGACGGGCATCTCCTGATCGAATTCGGGGAGCAGCAGGTCGGTGATGGCCATGACTACCTCTCGCGGGGGGGGGAAGTCTTCAAAATCCTCTTCAAGCCGCTAGCGAGAGTAACGCGCCAACGCGAGCTCGGTAATGCGCGCGATCAACGCATCGTATTCCAGGCCGGATTTCCTCGCCGCATTGGCGAATTCGCTCTCCTTCTCCAGGTAGCAGTTGGGATTCACCTCAATAACGTAGATGTCCCCCGCTGGCGAGACGCGCAGGTCGATTCTCGCGTAGTCGCGCAGCCGCAAGGCGTGAAACGCTTCCACAGCGACTTTCTGCATTCGCTCGCCGAGATCGGCGTCCAGCGAGTCGGGAAAGATCGACTTGGTACCAGCGTACTCAGCGCCCGCCCCCGCTCCGTCGGTCCCCCACTTCGCCTCCCAGCTGGCGATGCGAGGCGCGCCCTCTGGAAATCCGGTGAAGTCGAGCTCTATGATCGGCAATGCCTGGGCGTTCGTGTTTCCGAGCACTCCGACATAGAATTCGCGCCCCTCGATGTACTGCTCCACGAGCACCGGCGCGTTGAATTCCGCCTGCAGTGCACTCATTCGCTCGAGCAGCTGCTTCAGATCGTGCACGACGCTGGCGCCGGTCAAACCGATTGACGCATCCTCCTGTGGAGGCTTGACGATGAGTGGGAAGTCGAGGTCTCCCGCCGAATCTAGCGCTCCGCGATAGACGGTGGCGAACTGCGGCGTCGAGATCTCGTGAAAGGTTAGAACTTTTTTCGTCAGGCTTTTGTCACCCGATATGAGCAGGCCCGCCGGACTCGAACCCGTGTAGCGGAGATTGAGCAGGTTCATGAGCCCGGTGACGCTCGATTCGAGCGCGCTCTTGCCGTCGAACGACTCGGCGAGGTTGAACACCAATTCCGGAGCCGATGAAACCAGCTCCGCAACGAGTGGCTCCACCTTGTCAGAGGCGGCAACGACCGTCACGTCATGGCCTTGCGACTCGAGCGTCTCTTCGATCTGGTCAACGACGGGGTCGCGCTCCGGGGCATCGGGCGTGACCGTGTGAAGGATCGTCGCTCTCATAGCAGAGCGGAATGTTGAGATGTTTCGTCAGCTATCGGCATCGGATTCTGCTGTACCCTGGTGTCGAACGTTCATCATCACCGCCGTTCCAAATGCGGTGAGCTCTATGAGCGTGGATGCATCGAGGCCACGTACGACCAGTTGCAAGGCTTCGGCGCGCGAACGAAGAAGGTCGGCAAACGCCCGAACCGCTTGGGCGCTTTCGCCGGTCCAGTAAGCGATGCGTGTGACGATCTCCCGGTGGTGGCGGATGAGAAAACTCGCCGCCGCTTCTCCCTCTGGCGCTTCCGCCAGCGTAGCGAAGATGTTTTTCAGGTCGCCATCGAAGTGAGTCGGATCCACCAGCGGGAACGCCGGTTCCGACATTGCGTAATGATGCGCTACCGTGTGGTGCATGTGCTCCACCGGCAAGTCGTCAGGCGTCGGCAGCGGTGCTTCGGGAATGGTGTCACCGATCTCCCTAGCTAGGCGGTCGACGTACTCGAGCTTGGACAGCGCCGGCCAGCCGGCGTAGATGGATCTCCAGTTGCAATCAGGAGTCAACCATACAGCGAAGGATTCGGCGAAATCCTCGTCCGGATGCTTCTGCGCGTACCAGCCGAGGATGTGCCTTACGTAATCGCGGGAGAACGGATCCACGCGAAATCGGTCGCGGTAGGGCCTCGAATACGGCCCGAATATCTGCCGCCAATCGGCACGGTCGTACAGCTGATAGGCGTAGTTGTAGGCGTGCCCGGCTTCGTGCCGCAGAAAGCGCATGCTGTCGAGCTCGCTCTCGACGTCGCCGGCAAACTCGGCTTCTATTCGGCGC
>JBGTNB010000441.1:0-2773 GCA_041743285.1 Gemmatimonadaceae bacterium | reverse complement strand
ACGAATCGGCCCAGGACGAGATCGACGCGCTCATCGCGCGGCTGCGCGAGCCGGTCGCGCTGCCGCCGCTGGAGCTCGACGCCAAAGCGCCGGCGGCCGAAGGCATCTCGACCTATGCGCGTGCCGATTTCGAGCGCGACGTGGAGCGCATTCGCGAGTACATCTTCGCCGGAGACTGTTTTCAGGCGCTGCTGTCGCGACGGATCGATGTGGCGCGCGACTTCGAAGGCAGCGCGCTGTATCGCGCCTTGCGCGTCCTGAATCCATCGCCGTACATGTACCACTTGGTACTCGACGGCATGGAGATCGTCGGCAGCTCGCCGGAGCTGCTTGTGCGCGTCGCCGATGGCAAGGTGACCGTACGTCCCATTGCCGGCACCAGGCCGCGCGGGCAAACGCCTGACGAGGATGCGGCGATGAGCGCCGAGTTGAGTGCCGACGAGAAGGAGCGCGCCGAGCACGTGATGCTGGTGGATCTGGGGCGGAACGACGTGGGGCGGCTGGCTCGCTACGGCTCGGTTCGCGTGACCGATTTCATGACCGTCGAGCGCTACAGTCACGTCCTGCACCTGGTGAGCCAGGTGGAGGGAGATATCGCCGGCGACGCGTCGGCGATCGAGGCGTTCCGCGCGACTTTTCCGGCGGGAACGATGACCGGTGCCCCCAAGGTGCGGGCGATGCAGATCGTCGATGAGCTGGAGCCCTGCCGGCGCGGGCCGTACGCTGGAGCCCTCGGGTACATTGCCGCCGGCGACGGGCGCATGGACCTTGCCATTACCATTCGTACCTGTGTGCTTGCCGGGGAGCGAGCGACCGTGCAGGCGGGCGCCGGGATAGTCGCCGATTCGCGGCCGGACCGCGAATGGGAAGAAACGGAAGCAAAGGCGAGGGCAATGCTGACGGCAATCACGCAGGCACGGCGTGCGACCGCGGGAGCTTTGGCCGGAGGGGGAAAGTGAGCTTTCGACTGGTCGCCGACGAAGGCGGGCGGTTCGTCGAGCTGCGCGAGGATGCGCCGACGCTCATCGGTCGGGCGTTAGGTTGCGACCTGCCGCTGTCGCATGCGACGGTTTCACGCCGGCACGCCGAATTAGTGTGCAATGGCGACGAAATGTGGGTGCGCGACCTTGGCTCCAGCAACGGTACACTCGTCAATGGCTCGCGCGTCACCGAGTCCACCCTCGTGCCCGGCGACAAGGTGATTTTCGGCGAGGTTGCCTTTCAGGTGGTGGAGGTCGAGGACTCTCCCGATACCGACGCCGGCACGACGCGAGTAACCGCGCCGGCGCGAGATAGCTCCCTCACTCGCCAGGAGCTTCCGCCGCACACCGGTGGGGAGCTACCGGAGGGCGTGCGCTGGCGTGGCGATACCGGCGTATCAGGCGCCGACCTCAACGCGCGCAAGCTGGCGCTGCTTCTCGAGGTATCGAGAGGGCTGGGCGGCACCGAAGAGACCGATGTACTTCTGGAGAAGATCACCGGATTTCTTTTCCAGATAATGGATGTCGATCGCGTGGCGGTCGTGCTCGCCGAAGAGGATGGAACGCTTTCGCCGCGCATATCGCGCGATCGATGGGGAACGGTGGACCGGCCGGTACCCCAATCCATCGCTCGCACCGTGCTCGACGATCGCGTGGCGATCCTCACCGACAACGCGCCCGAAGATGAGCGCTTCACCGGGCAGTCGATCGTCGCCCAGCGCGTTCGCTCGGCGATGTGCTCGCCCCTGGCCGGAAGCGGGGAGAAGCCGTTAGGTGTGTTGTACGTCGACAATTTCTCCACTACCCATCGGTTCAATGCCGAGGACCTTGATTTTCTTGTGGCCTTTTCGGCGATCGCGGCGGTGGCGCTCGAGCATGGCGCGTTTGCGCAGCGTATCAAGGAAGAGGCGCTGATACGCTCGAACTTCGAGCGCTACTTCGCCCCGGCCGTCGCCGCGCGGATAGCGCGTGAGCCCGGCGCGGTACAGCTGGGAGGTGAAAAGAGAACGGTCGTCGTGCTGTTCAGCGACATCCGCGGCTTCACTGCCCTGTCGCAAACCATGCGGCCGGACGACGTCGCGTCGCTGCTCAGCGAATATTTCACGGCGATGGTGGAGTGTGTGTTCAGGAACGGTGGCATGCTCGACAAGTTCATTGGCGACGCGTTGATGGCGCAGTGGGGCGCGCCAATCGAGCATGCGGACGACGCGGACCGGGCGGTTCGGGCGGCCGCCGAGATGATGCAGGAGTTGGCGGTGCTCAACGCGAAGTGGCGCGCCACCAGCCGGCCGGAGCTCCAGATAGGCATCGGCCTGGACCGCGGCGAAGTGTTCGCCGGCAACATCGGCTCGGAGCGCCGCCTCGAGTTCACCGTGATAGGCGACGCCGTGAATCACGCCTGGCAACTTTGTGCCACGGCCGCCCGGGGCGAGGTGCTGATGACGGAACGGGTGCGCACGGCGCTGGCAACCCAGCCCGGGCTGGCCGAGCATCCACCCATCTCAGTGAAGGGGAACGGCCAGGCGATGACCGTGCACCGCCTTTCGCAGTGATTGCATGGCGACGTATGCCGGTGCCGCCGGGATACGTGCGTGAATGGCGCGAAGGAGACACCGAGCTCGTCGCACTACGCGGGGCCGCCGAGTCAGTTCGCGAAGCGTTGCGCGACGGAACCCTGTACGACTTTGCCGCCCACGCGCCCGGCACCCGTCCAATGCGCGGCCGCGGCACCGCGTTCGCCGTTTCACTCCCAAGCGGCGGGCCCCCGGTAGTCGTCAGGCGGTCGCGCCATG
>JBGTNB010000440.1:0-7589 GCA_041743285.1 Gemmatimonadaceae bacterium | reverse complement strand
GCCAAGCGCCATCGCGTCCAGCCTCCGGAATTAGTCGGGGGACGGAATATGCCATTATGGCGGACGGAATGCGAGTCGGAATACGATCGAAGGACGCTGATCCTGCCGTGGCGGCTCTGAAGAGCGGCGAAGGCCCCGGAGGAGCGGCCACAAGCCTTCGTTACCCGACATCAGACCTGACTTTTCCAGGTGTCGGACGGTTAGGCGCTGAAACAGTCCGGAACGTTGAACGAAACAGCCGATCTCATGGCCCCTGTCGATGAACCGGGCTGATGTCGGAAAAGTGCGGCGCATCGACCGTATCACCGCATGATGCCGGCGCTGCCATTTGTTTGCGACGGGTCGCCACCTGTCACGCCCAGGCCTCCAACCATCACACAGTGGCAGCGGCAGGTTAGAGGCGTGACCCTGGGGACTCTTGTTTCGTCATTCTATCGACCGATAGAGGGCAAGGAGGCCCGTTCGAGTGGCCCTGATAGCTACCCTGCTGCCGAACCCCGTGGGCGCCATGCGCCTGCGTACGGCGCTACGAGACCGCTATACGCTTCGCTCCTGCGAAACACTACAGGAGCTGCTCGCGTTATGCGGTTCGAGCGCCGTGACCACGGTCGTCGTCGATCCTTACGACGCACGGTCGCGCGTGCCCGACTTCGAGCCGCTTCGGCAGCTCAAACGGCTGTACCCATCGGTCTCGATCGTGCTGTACGTCACATCGCCCCCAGCCACCGCGCAGCACATGTTCGAGATGGGCCGGCTTGGCCTTGATGGGCTGGTCGTAATGGAGCAGGATGACGGCGCATCCCAGCTCCTCGCGCGCATCGAGCAGTCGGGCGCACGGGCACTCGCCGACACAGTTCGTCAGGCCCTCGGAGATCTAAAGCCGACGGCGCGCGACGCGGTACTGACGGTTGTCGCAAGGGCGCACGAACGCCTGTCGCCGGAATCGCTCGCCCGCCTGCTCGGCATCCGGCGCAAACTGCTGGCCGAGCGGCTGGCCGAGGCGGGTTTCCCGAGTCCGCAACCGCTCATTGCATGGGGACGCCTCATCGTCGCGGCGCGAATGCTCGAGGACGAGCAGCGAAGCGCCGACAGCGTCGCACTTGCGCTCGAGTTTCCTTCGGGAAGCGCCTTCCGCAACACCTGCCAGCGCTACGTTCGGCTGGCGCCGCAGCAGATTCGTCAGTCAGGCGGCGCCGTTCACGTGATACAGGCATTCCTTGCCCAGCGCCGTGATGTAACGCCGACGTCCGCGGACGACGGCGCGGATCACGAATACCCCGCCGCCTCGCAAGACGTGCTCGTCAAGCGTACCGGCACGGAGAACTAGCGCCGCGGGCTGTTTACAGCTCCACACCGCCCATCAGCACGGCCATGACCGCCTTCTGGACGTGCAGACGGTTCTCCGCTTCGTCCCATACCCGGCTCCATCGGCCGTCGATGACTTCCGCCGACACCTCCTCGCCGCGGTGAGCCGGCAGGCAGTGGAGAAAGATCGCGTCAGGGTCGGCGCGCTCCATCAGGCCGGCATCGACAGTGTAACCGGCGAACGCGCGCTCACGCTCCTTCTGTTCCTCTTCCTGCCCCATCGACGCCCATACATCGGTGTTCACGACATGCGCACCCTCGGCCGCCTCACGCGGATCCCGGGTGATGAGGACCGGTGCGGCGCCTCTCGCCCGGTCGAGAATTGCGGGATCGGGATCGTATCCCTCCGGGCACGCCAGCCGCAGCTCGAAGCCGAGTCGATAGGCGGCGTTCAGCCAGGAGTTGGCCATGTTGTTCCCATCGCCGATCCAGGCGATGCGCTTCCCTGCCCAGCCGCCGAGGTGTTGCCGCACCGTGAGCAGATCGGCCAGAATCTGGCACGGATGCAGCAAATCGGTGAGTCCATTGATGACCGGCACCGTGGCGTAACGCGCCAGCTCTTCGATCTCGGCGTGGGCGAAGGTGCGGATCATGATCCCATCCACGTAGCGGGACAGTACCCGCGCAGTATCGGCGACCGGCTCGCCACGGCCGAGCTGGATGTCGCGTGGCGAGAGAAAAAGAGCGTGTCCGCCAAGCTGCCACGCGCCGACCTCGAACGAAACACGGGTTCGGGTGGAAGCTTTCATGAATATCATTCCTAGCGAGCGGCCAGCAAGCGGCTTGTCTCGATAGGCGCCGGTGCGCATCGCGTCGGCCAGATCGAACAGACGCTCGAGCTCGCCCTGCGCGAAGTCGGGAATGGCGAGGAAATGACGTGCGGGCATTACGAAGGTCGACCGTTGGCGGAGAAGGTACGGACTGCTCGGATTTGCAGCTACAGAATGTACTTCCGGAGGTCCTCGTCTTCGACCACCGCCTTCAGACGATCGCGAACGGTTTCCGCATCGATCGAAATGCCGCCGTTCCTCCCCGGCCCGTCGGGAAGCTCATACAACACGTCCTCGAGCAGGGTGGACATTACGGTGTGCAGTCGGCGCGCTCCAATATTCTCCATTCGGTCGTTCACGCTGGCGGCGATGCGCGCAATCTCGGCAATGCCGTCGGTGGTGAAACTGAGCTGGGCACCGTCAGCCTCGACAAGCGCGGTGTATTGCTTGGTCAGTGCATTCTCCGGCTCGGTCATGATGCGCACGAAGTCCGCCTCGGTAAGCGGACGGAGCTCCACGCGAATCGGAAATCGGCCCTGAAGCTCGGGGATCAGATCGCTCGGCTTCGACACGTGGAATGCACCGGCGGCGATGAAGAGCACGTGATCCGTCTTCACCAAACCGTATTTGGTCTGCACATTGGACCCTTCGACGATAGGAAGCAGATCGCGTTGCACACCTTCACGCGACACGTCCGGACCGCCCATCTGCGATCGCTCGCCGGCGATCTTGTCGATCTCGTCCAGAAAGATGATGCCTAGCTTCTCGACGCGCTCGAGCGCATCGGAAGTAACGTCCTCCGTGTTCACCAACTTCTCGAATTCCTGCTCCAGCAGAATGCGCCTCGCTTCGGCGACCTTGACCGTGCGCTTGCGAGTCTTCTTGGGCAGCATGTCCTGAAGCATCTCGCCGAAGTTCTCCATCCCTTCGGGTGCACCCTGCGGCACCAGCATTTCGAACATCGGGCCGGCGTTCTGCGTGACTTCGATCTCGACCTCGCGCTCCTCCAGCTGCCCATCGCGCAGCAGCTGCCGGAGTTTTTCCCGCGTTCGGCGGTGGCGCTCGCTGGCGGCGTCATCCTCGGCGCCGCGCGATACCTGCCCGGTCGCCGAGACGACGAACAAGGAAGGTCCGCTCGCCTGGGCCGGCTGCGCCTTGGCGTTCTGTGCCGCGGGCGCTTCCGCCTTCACTTCCGGCACAGGGAGCAGCAGATCGAGGATCCGCTCTTCTACCCGCTCCTGGGCCAGGTCTTCGACCTCGGACTCGCGCTCGCTGCGCACGAGATCGATCGCGTTGTCCATGAGGTCCCGCACCATCGATTCGACATCCCGTCCGACATAACCGACTTCGGTGAACTTGGACGCTTCGACCTTGATGAACGGAGCGCCGGCCAGCTTGGCCAGGCGGCGGGCGATCTCCGTCTTGCCTACGCCGGTGGGACCGATGAGAATGATGTTGTTAGGTGCGATCTCGTCGCGGATGTTGTCAGGCGTCTGCTGGCGGCGCCACCGGTTGCGAAGCGCGATGGCGACAGCCTTTTTGGCATCGCTTTGGCCAACGATGTAACGGTCGAGCTCTCCGACGATCTGTCGAGGCGTCAGATCGGCGAGCTTGGCGATTGTTTGTTGCGTGCGCTTCGAAAGCATGGTCATGAAATCTGGATTCTTATTCCAGCTCCAGCACGGTGATGTGCGTGTTGGTATACACGCATATCTCGCCGGCGATGGTCAGCGCGGTGCGAGCGATCTCTGCCGCGCTGAGCGATGAATGCAGGACGAGTCCGCGCGCCGCGGCAAGCGCATACGAACCACCCGAGCCGATCGCGAGAATGCCATCGTCAGGCTCGATGATGTCGCCGGTTCCCGAGATGACGAAGCTGTGTTGTCGATCCATCACGGCCAGGAGTGCTTCCAGCCGGCGTAGAACACGATCCGAGCGCCACTCCTTGGCCAGTTCGACCGCGGCGCGAGGAAGGTTTTCCGGATAGCGTTCGAATTTCTCCTCGAACCGGGTAAACAGTGTGAACGCGTCGGCCGCGGCGCCGGCGAATCCGGCGAGAACGCGGCCGCCCCGCAATGCGCGCACCTTCTGCGCGTTTCCCTTCATGACGGTCTCGCCGACCGTTACCTGCCCATCGCCGGCAATGGCGACTTTCCCTTCACGCCGCACACCGAGAATGGTGGTGGCGCGGAACGTTGGAATCCGATAGGACATGACGAAAAGTAAGCGTCCGGCACCGGACGGGTGAGCGCGAGCTCGGGCCCGATTCTCAGCCGAGTGAGGCGGTGCTGCTCTTGTCGGCGGGGCGGGACGCATCGCGCTCCAAGCGCGAGTCCTCGACGTTGGGTGGGAAAGACTCACCACTCCTGCGCTGCGGCGCAACTGCCATTTCGCGAAGATAGCGCCAATTCATTGCGACGCCCGCTCCCCCAAGGGCAACCGCCAGCAGCACCGACAGGGTAGTATAGGGCCAGCTGTCGCGCCCAATCAGAGAGGCGCCCAGAAGAACGATAGCGGCTCCAAGAAGCCCCTCTCCGAGCCGACTGCGCGGCGGGCGGTCGCCCCGTCGGCGCTCCTGCGAGATAAAGCTCCCGTCCGGAACGATGGCATCGAGCAGCAGGACGCCGCCGATGGCCACGGCTACCAGGCCGAGAACGATTGGGAGAATGACTTCGGCTCGCATCAACCGCTCTCAGTGCAAGGAGCGTTCTCAGGCGCGCGGATGGGCTGAGCGGTATACCTGCTTGAGGCGCTCGATACTCGTGTGGGTGTAGATCTGGGTCGAGGAGATCGAGGCATGTCCGAGCAGCTCCTGGACCGCGCGCAGATCTGCGCCGGAATCAAGCAGGTGGGTGGCGAACGTGTGCCGAAGCGAATGCACCGACAGCCCTGTACCGTCGTCGAGCTCATCCAGAAACTTGCCAACGGCGAGCTGAAGAGCCCGCACGCCGATGCGGCGCCCGGTGCGGCCGATGAAGAACGCCGTTCGATCTAGACGTACACCTTGCAGCTGCCTGAGACGGTCATCGCGCTTCGCCTCGTAATTTCGTAGCGCCAGTACGGCATGGTCACCGACGGGAATGATGCGCTCTTTCTTTCCCTTCCCCCTGACCTTGACCTGCTGTGCGACCATATCGAGATCGCCGACGTTGATGCCAGCGAGCTCTGAAAGGCGCATTCCGGTAGAGTAGAACAACTCCAGTATCGCCAGATTGCGGACGTCCTCGAAACGTCCCTCCCAAGCCCTGACCTCGGCCATCTGAAAGAGGAGGTCGATCTGGGCGCGGTCGAGCCACGCCGGGAGATGTTTTTCCAGCTTGGGCGTGGCGATGCCGCTGGCGGGGTTGGTGGTGACGAGCTCGTTGCGATGCAGATAGCGGTAAAAGCTGCGAATGGCGGATAGAGTACGCGCGGCGGAACGCCTGGCGATTCCACGACGGGCAAGCGTGCCGAGGAAACCGCGAATAGTCAGGCGGTCGACTGCGTCCCATGCGCGGGCACGGCCGCCGGTCCGGTTCTCCAGATAGGCGGTGAACTCGGCCAGGTCCCGCCGGTAGGCGCGAACCGTGTTAGGCGAGTAGTCGCGCTCGCGCTCCAGACTGGTGAGAAATTCGCGAACCTCGTCCGGAAGCGATTCGGTGTTGCCGGCAACGGAACGATGCTGGCCGGAGGACGAATCGGCATTATCATCGCTGTTGGGGGGGGCCCCCCGAGCGTGACCCACGCTCACGAGCCCGTCGGCGCCAGCGCCACCTCATCCCGCCACCGCTCCATCGCCGCCAGCGCCCGCTCGGCGAACAGCTCGCGCTTCCGGCGCTTGTCGCGAACGCGCTCGGGGAGTTCATCGAGCAGGCCGAAATTGGCGTTCATCGGCTGAAAGTGCCGTGGATCGGCTTCCCGCAGGTAACGATAGAGAGAACCCAGCATGGTAACCGGCGGTGGAATCACCGGGGCCTCCCCACCTAACGTTCGCGAAAGATTCCAGCCGGCCAGGATCCCAGTCGCCGCGCTCTCCGTGTATCCCTCGACGCCGGTGATCTGGCCAGCCAGAAAGACGCGGGGCTCGTCAGGCATCGACAACGCCGGCGACAGGGCGGCGGGAGAATTGATGTACGAGTTGCGGTGGATCGACCCATAGCGCAGAAATTCCGCCTCGGTGAGTCCCGGAATGGTTCGCAGCACCCGCTGCTGCTCGGGTATTCGCAGCCTCGTCTGAAAGCCGACCAGATTCCACATGCGCCCATGTCGATCTTCACGCCTAAGCTGCACCACCGCATAGGGAAGACGCCCGGTGCGTGGATCACGGAGCCCGACCGGCTTCATCGGACCAAACCGCAGCGAGTCGCGGCCGCGCCGGGCTATCTCTTCGACCGGCATGCACCCCTCGAAGTACGGAACCGCGTCGAACTCATGTCCGTGGTGCTGGTCGGCAGCGATCAGGGCATCGATGAAACTCTCGTATTCCTCCCGCGACATCGGCGCGTTGAGATAGGCACCCTCCTCCCCGGCGCCGTCCATCGTTTCCTTGTCGTAGCGGGAGGCGGCGAACACGAGAGATTCGTCTATCGACTCACGCGAGATAACCGGTGCAATCGCATCGTAAAAGGCGAGCGCGTCTATGCCTAACTTCTCACGCAACGACGCTGCCAGGGCGTCCGAGGTGAGCGGGCCCGTCGCGATCACCGCCGGTGAAACTATCTCACGAACCTCGCCACGAACGATCTTGATGAGTCGATGCGCGCTGACGCGGTCATGGACGCCCTGTGAGAACACGTCGCGGTCGACGGTGAGGGCGGTGCCACCCGGAACGCGCGCCGCGTCCGCCGCCTCGAGCACGATCGATCCGAGCAGCCGCATCTCGGCCTTGAGCAGCCCGTGCGCGTTGGTCGCCTCGGTGCTCTTGAAGGTGTTGGAACAAACGAGCTCGGCCAACCGGTCGGTCTTGTGGGCGGCAGTCGGCACCATGGGCCGCATCTCGTGCAGCAATACCTCGTGGCCCCGCTCGGCCAGCTGCCAGGCTGCTTCGGATCCGGCGAGACCACCGCCCACTACGTGCACCGGAGGAGAATGATTTGCGCTCACACCGCAGTATAACGCTGCTAGACCGCTACCGCCTCCTCCTCTTCATTCACAACGACATCCCATTCGTTGGCGCACTTGAGGCACTTGCGATACTGCCCTCGCGTCTTGTTCTGCTTCGCCTCCGCGCCGATGTACCCGCACTCGGGACACGTCTCATTGACAGGCTTGTCCCAGATGACGAAGTCGCAATTCGGGTAGTTGGCGCACCCATAAAAGGCCTTGCCGCGAGCCTTGGACCGGCGCTGGATGATGTCGCCGTTGTCCTTGGGGCACTTGACACCGGTTGGCATTGGACGCGTTCCCCGGCACTTCGGGAACTGGCTGCACCCGAGAAACTCGCCGCTTCGCCCATGCCGGATCAGCATCTCGTTG
>JBGTNB010000439.1:0-25134 GCA_041743285.1 Gemmatimonadaceae bacterium | reverse complement strand
CGGGCGCGGCTACGCGCTCGCGCGCGACGATGCCGGCGCGCGCACGCTATCCGATGCGCGCCAGTTCGAGCCAGGATCGTTGTTCAGGCTGGTGCTGCGGGATGGCGTCGTGCGCGCACGCGCCGAGGAGATCCTGCCTGCTCCACCTGCCGGCGTCGATCCGCCCACCGACGGTACATGAGCTACGAACGCGACCTCGCGCGCCTAGACGAGATCATTGGAGCGCTCGAGCGCAACGAGCTGGAGCTTGACCGGGCGATCGAGCTCTTCGAGGAGGGAGTCGCCAGGCTGCGCACCGCATCCGAATCGCTGTCGAAGGCTGAAGCGCAGGTCAAGCGCCTGGTCGAGCAGTCCGACGGCTCCTTTTCGCTCCCGGAGCTCGGTGAGTGAGACGGTGCTCGCGCGCTTCGCTCCCGAACGGGAAGCGGTGCGCGCCGAGCTCGAAAGGCTCTGCCAGACGGACGAGGTCCTCGCGTACATTGGCCCGGTCGGCGACGCCATTCGATACAGCATGCTCGGCCAGGGAAAGCTGCTGCGCCCGGTGCTTGTGATCGCCGCCTATCGAGCCGCAGGCGGGCGCCGGGACGCGACGTCGCTGGCCGCGGCTCTCGAGGTAGTGCACGCCTACTCGCTCGTCCACGATGATCTGCCGTGCATGGACGATGACGCCATACGGCGCGGCAGGCCCACCACGCACCGGGCGTACGGGGCCTCGGTGGCGACAGTTGCCGGCGTGGCGATGGTGCCGCTGGCGGTATACTGGGCCGTGCGCGCGGCCGCCGAGCTTGGGTTGCCCGGAGAGGCTCGCGGGGCCATCGTTCGGGAGTTAATGCGTGCCTCGGGCGCCTGTGGGATGGTCGGCGGACAGTTGCTCGATCTCGAGGCAGAAGGGCGATCGCTGACACTCGACGAACTCGAGCGCATTCACGCGGGAAAGACCGGAGCTCTGATGCGGGCAGCGACTCGTGTGGGAGCGCTGGCGGCGGAGTGCGACATGGTCGCGCATGATGCTCTGGACAGGTTCGGAGAGGCACTCGGGCTGGCGTTTCAGATCGCTGATGACGTACTCGATGCAACGGCTACATCCGAGCAGATCGGAAAGACGGCCGGTCGCGATGCGGCGCTCCGGAAGACGACGTTTCCGACTCTGCTCGGTGTGGACGGAGCGCTACGGCGCGCTCACGGAGTAGTGGACGACGCGTGCGCCGCGCTTGCCGCGTCGGGACTGTTGACGGATGACCTGCGTGCGCTCGCCCGGTTTGCGGTCGAGCGGACGCACTGAGCTTTTCAGGAAGGCATAACGATGGTTCTCGAACGCATTCGATCGTCCGCCGACGTGTCGGCGCTGTCTCGCGATGAGCTGCGCACGTTGTCGGCCGACATCCGCGCCCGCCTCATAGACGTTTGCTCGAGGACGGGGGGCCACATCGGTGCCGGTCTCGGCGTCGTCGAGCTTACCGTCGCACTGCATTACGTATTCGATGCGCCGAGCGACCGCCTGGTTTGGGACGTCGGCCATCAGGGCTATCCGCACAAGCTGCTGACCGGTCGCAACTCCGGGATGGAAACACTTCGCCAGGAAGGAGGCTTGAGCGGATTCCTCAAGCGTAGCGAGAGCGAGTTCGATGCGTTCGGAGCCGGCCACGCCGGCACCGCCATCTCCGCTGCGCTGGGAATGGCCGCCGCCCGTGACATCCAGGGCGGAAGCAACCGGGTGGTGGCCATCCTCGGTGACGGGGCGCTCACCTGCGGATTGGCGTACGAGGGACTCAACAACGCGGGCGATTCGGGCCGCGACATAATCGTAGTGCTCAACGACAACGAGATGAGCATCGCCCCTAACGTGGGCGCGATGTCGAAGTATCTCGTCTCGGTGCAGCGCAACCCGCTCTATAACCGCGTGCGCAGCAAGATCGGGGAGGTCGTCGACGATCTGCCTGGGCCGCTCGCTGGCATCGGGGGGCTCGTGCGCAAGTGGGAAGAGAGCATGAAGTCCTTCCTCACCCCCGGTGTGCTGTTCGAAGAGTTGGGCTTCCGCTATTTCGGGCCTATCGACGGACACGACATCGATATGCTGGTCGATACCATGGAGGCGGTACGCGAGCTTCGCACTCCGCGCCTGGTGCACGTGATCACGCAGAAGGGACGAGGATTTCCCGCCGGCGAGCACGGTGAGAAGTGGCACGCGCTTCCCCCCGGTCACGATCCAGCCACGGGAAAGCAGAAGGCGCCATCGAGCGGCGGCGGTACGGCCTACACGGCGATTTTCGGCAAAGGATTGAGCGAGCTGGCCACCGAACAGAAGAACGTCGTCGCCATTACGGCCGCGATGCCGAGCGGTACCGGAACCGGGGTATTCGCTCAAACACATCCCGATCGGTTCTTTGACGTCGGCATTGCCGAGGGTCACGCTGTCACCTTCGCGGCCGGCCTGGCGACGGAGGGCGTCAAACCATTCGTCGCGATTTACTCGACCTTTTTGCAGCGCGCCTACGACAACATCATCCACGACGTTGCGATCCAGCACCTGCCGGTAGTGTTCTGCATGGATCGGGCGGGACTCGTCGGCGAGGATGGGCCCACGCACATGGGACTCTACGACATCGCCTACATGCTGGCGGTCCCCGGCATGACTGTCACCGCGCCGAAGAACGCCACCGAAATGCTGGCGCTCATGCGCACGGCCGCCACCCATACTGGGGGACCGTTCTGCCTCCGTTACCCGCGTGACACGGCGCCTGACAAACCGCCGGCGATGTCCGAGATCGAGCCGGTGCCTTACGGCACCTGGGAAGTCGTCCGCAAGGGCGAGCAGGTCGCGATACTGGCTGTTGGGACCATGGTCAACCAGACGCTTGCCGCGGCCGACCAACGGGCGGCCGACGGACTCGAGGTCACCGTCGTGAATTGCCGCTTCCTCAAGCCGTACGACAGCCTGACGCTGGCGGCGGTGCTGCAGGATCACCGAGCCGTTCTCGTCGTCGAGGAAGGTACGGTCGTGAACGGGTTTGGCGCGTACATGGCACAAGTCATTCATCGCATGGATTCCAGCGTGCGGGTCAGCGCGCACGGCGTACCCGACACCTTCATCGAGCACGCGCCTCGCAAGCGCCAGCTCGCCGCGACAGGCCTCGATCCGGAGGGCATCGCCGCGCGCGTACGAGCCCTTCTGGAGAGCGAGGCGTTGGCCGGGTGACGCGTGTCGGGATCATTGCAAACCGTCGCTACGACGGCCTGGGTGTACTGCTCCGCGACCTGTTCGGGGCCGCTGCCGGCCTCGGCGTTTCGTTCGCCCTGGAAAGCGGGCTCGATGAGCTGATGGAGGACGCGGCTGTCGTCGAGACGCCTGACGACATCGATCTTCTGATGACCCTGGGCGGCGACGGCACCATGCTCCGCGGCGCGCGATTCCTCGGCGGCCGCCAGGTGCCGGTACTAGGCATCAATCTCGGACGGCTCGGCTTTCTCACCTGCTGCAGCGTCGACGAGATGCACGGGGCCATCGCGCGCTTCGTCGCCAAGGAGCACCGCACCGAACCCCGCATGGCGCTCGAGACGTTTACGCAGCAGGGAGCAGGGCAGCCTCCCTGGCGAGCGCTCAACGACGTGGTGCTGCACAAGGGTGGCTTCGCGCGCGTCGTTAGGCTCACCGTCTCCGTCGGCGATGAAATGATTGCCTCGTATGCGGCGGACGGTATCGTCATCTCCACTCCGACCGGTTCGACCGCATACAACCTCTCAGCCGGCGGCCCGGTTGTGGTGCCGACAGTGGAATCCCTGATCGTCACGCCGATCTCCGCCCACACGCTCGGCGTGCGCCCGGTCGTGCTGCCCTCCAGCGCCACGATTCAGGTGCGAGCTTTGGATGGTCCCGAGGAGCTTCTGGTGACGATAGACGGCCAGGTTGGCGCAACCGTTCCACCCGGCGACACGCTGATCGTGCGCCGGGCCGATGCACCGGTGCTCATCGTGCGCTTCAGTGACGTGACCTTCTTTTCGCGCATGCGCCGCAAGCTGGGATGGGGCGGGCTGCCTGATCGCGACGAACTCTCTCGGTGCTGACCGAACTCAGAATCCGCAACTTCGCCATCATCGAATCGCTTGCCCTGCCGCTCGTTACCGGATTCAACGTTCTCACCGGTGAGACCGGCGCCGGCAAGTCCATCATCGTCGGCGCGTTAGGATTTTTGCTCGGCGAGCGCGCGGGGAGCGATGTGGTGCGCACGGGCTCGGACAAGGCGGTGGTCGAGGGAGTGTTCGAAGCCCCCGACCGCCCGGCGTTGGCAGCGCTTCTCGATGAAAGGGGATTCGACGCCGACGGCGGCGGCGTAATCCTCCGCCGCGAGGTGCACGGCTCGGGACGCACCCGCGCCTGGCTCAACGACGCGCCGACCACCGCGGCGACACTCGCCGAGGTCGGACGCATGCTGGTAAGCCTTCACGGGCAGCACGAAGCGCAAACACTGATCGATCCCGAGTCGCAGAGGCGCATTCTGGATGAGTTTGGCGGGGCGGGGGAGTTGTCCGACTCGGTAGGCATTTCATACGCCGCCTGGCGCGCCGTCACAACCGAGATCGACACGCTCGCCAGCCGGCGCGCCGAGATAGAGAAGCGAGCCGACTACCTGAGGCACGTGGTCGCCGAGATTGACGGGGCCCGGCTGCGCGAAGGAGAAGAAGAGCTCATCGAGGAAGAGGCTCGGCGGCTCGAGCACCGCGAAGAGCTGGTCCAGCTCGCGACGACAGTGGCCGAAGAGTTGGAAGGAAACGAGCTCGGCATCTTGAGCCGACTAGGCGCCATCACTCGATCCGTCGGCCGGCTCGCCGAGCTTGACTCGAGTGCCTCACGCCTGCGCGAGCTGTGCGATACTGCCTACTATGCCCTCGAGGAGCTTGCGCGCGACGCCGCCGCCTACGCACAGGATGTAGATGTCGACCCGGAGCGGCTCGCTGAAGTCGAACGCCGCAAGGACCTCCTTTTCCGCCTCACGAGAAAGTACGGGACCACCGTCCGCCAGGTGATTGAAGCGGGCCAGGAGGCGCGAGCCGAGCTCGACATCGCGGAGGGCGGTCATCTCGATCTCCGTGCACTGGAAAGCCGTCGTGACGAAATACACGCAAAGATGATCGCGGACGCGCGCGCACTCACCGACCGCCGTACCGAGGCCGGAGCGCGCCTGGCGCGCGACGTAGAGGCGCTGCTTCCACAGCTGGGTATGCCCGACGGGCGCTTCTCCGTTCAGCTCGTCCAGCGTGATCAACTCATGTCCACGGGCGCCGAGGACGTGGAATTTCTCGTGTCGTTGAACGTCGGCCACGAACCCCGAGCACTCGGCCGGGTGGCGTCAGGCGGTGAGCTGTCTCGCGTAATGCTCGCGCTCAAGACCATCGTCGCGCGCCTCGATCATACGCCCACACTCGTATTCGACGAGGTCGATGCCGGCATAGGCGGTCGGGTTGGGCTGCAGATAGGCGATGCCATGAGGGCATTGGCAGCTCATCATCAGGTACTGGCAATCTCCCATCTACCGCAGATCGCCGCCCGGGCCCACCACCACATAGTGGTGACCAAGAGCGCGAGCTCGGGGATCACCGCGGCCGATACGCACTCGGTCGAGAATGAAGCGCGAGTTACCGAGATTGCGCGAATGCTTGGAGGCGATACGGGGAGTGAGCTCGGTCTCGCCCATGCGAGGGAGCTACTCGGTGCGGCAGCCCGTCCTGCCAAGGCAACGCGTCGCAAACTCACTCGGCGGAAGCGGGAAACGGGAAATGGCAAACGGGAAACGGAGTCCTGAATGTCCGAATTACGCCCCGTCAGCGAAAGCGGGAAACGGGAAATGGGAAACGGGAAACGGAGTCCTGAATGTCCGAAGCACGCCCCGTCAGCGAAAGCGGGAAACGGGAAATGGGAAGCGGGAAACGGAGTCCTGAATGTCCGAATCACGCCCCGTCAGGCATACGACCGTCGACTGCCCGGCCTCGTTTCCCATTTCCCGTTTCCCGTTTCCCGCTCCTCCACCGATTGCGCTTCCCCAGATGCTAGCCTAGCCGCCACCGAAAAGCCGCAAATAGAGTCGCAACCGAATCTCGTCGCGGGAGCGCTTCGGTAAGTAACCTCCCTCGGCCGACAGCGTTTCCACATGCTGATAGCTTATATCCAGCGGGAGCCGGCTCAATCCCCTCGCCGCGGCGGAAACTGTCGAGAATGTGAAGCCCACCCCCAGTTCCTGCTCTGTGTATGCAGTACCCGTATCGAGCACGCTGGCTGGTTGAAACTCCGCGTGAGGAATCACCCCGACCTCCGCTGCATACTCGTGACTGTCCTCCTGCTTGTCCCGATAGGCATAGCGTGCGCCGATTGAGATGTACCGGCCGAGTACGAACCGCGGCGTCACCTCGATCTCGATGACGTCGCCGAGGTCGCGCACGACGTCGGCAACGGAGCTGAGCGGGGCGAGCGGCGCCGTACGCGGCCAGACGCGCATCGGCAGTTCGTCTTTCATCTGGTATACGTAGCGCCCGCTAACCGTCGTCCAGAAGCGGTTTCCCAGCAGAAGATCAATGTGCGCGCCGCCCATCAGATCGTGTTGCCCGTCGCCGGTGCCGGGATCGAAGGGCTGATTCACGTCCGGCGGCTCGCCGGTGCCCAAGCGCGCGCCAGCGACCAGCGCAATTCTCAACCCGACACCAGGCGAAAGTCGCCGCTCGCGACCAGGGGTGTCAATGAGCAGTAGCCGCGCGCTCACCTCAACGTCGCCAATGCCGTACTTCGAACGCGACACCAGCGAGTCTATGCCGATCCCGAATGCGGGGTCCGTCAGCACCAGTTGCGCGTCCCTCGACCCGATTGGCACGCCCGCCCCGGGAAACACCGCTCCCGGAAACGCTGGAAGCCCTAACGACGGCCACGATGCGAACCCGGCTGCGACCGCCGTCAGTCTCGCCGAGATCGCCACCTCCGCGGCGCTCGATTCGATCGGTGCGAAGGGTGCTTCCGGTCCGAACAGCTCCGCCGATGCCAGCGCGGCGCCAGATGCATCGGTGGCGAGCGCTTGCAGGGAACCGAGGTTCGCTTGAACCGTGGGACATCGGGAATCAGTCGCACCCGTTGACGTGCAATGAGTGATGAGATCTTCGAGCGTGCTTACGGCGAGCTCCTGCTCGTTGAGGGCCGCCTGGTTGAGCAACGCAAGCTCGGGATCCAGTAGCGCTGGGTTTACTCCTAGTGTGCCCCCTCTGGCGCCATGGACCTCCAGCTGAACCTCCGACCTCGTACGCACTATCGGCAGGGCAGCCATCAGCGACAGACGGTGAGTCGGCCCCCACTCGACGCCCACCTTGAACGTATTGATGCTCGTGGAGGCCAGCACGCGGGACGAGCCCAACGACGCCTCGAAAATGCCACCAGGAACCAGGTCCCGGACCGCTGCTTCGGTCGGCCCCAGCGAAGGGAAGTACAGGGAACCGAGCGCGTCCGTCGTCAGGCGGGCACCAACAGCCTCGCGTTCGCCATCGGGAAGGAACCGCTCGTCGAACGTCTCGAACGAGGGGGCGAGCGTCACCCGAAAAACTCCCCTCGCCGGCCCGAGCGCCTGCTCGCCGATCCCCATGACCGACTGCGCGCCGGCTGGCCCCGCGGCTAGGCCAAGCAGCGCCACCAGGGCAAGCAGGAATCGGCTCCGGCGACGCAGCGCTCCGAGCGCGCATGGTGTCGGCAACGTCCGAAAGGCGTTCAGGTTAGCGGCACTTCGGAAATGGATGTCCCGTACTCCTGAATTGTAGCAGTAAAAGGTTCTCGGATCGCCTGGAAATCTGTCCACCCTGCCGCAACGCCGCCAGTCCCGCTCGAGGCCAACGGAGACAGGTCCCTAACGAGCCTGTGCACTCTCCGTCGCCTGCCTCGACCAGTCCCATGCGACAGCTCGTGCCGCGCGTCCCGCATCCCTCGTCCCGCACCCCGCATCCCGCGCCCCGCATCCCGCGACCCTCGCCCCCCGCCCCCCGCACAACTACCTTGCTGCCGTGCATCGCATTCCCGTGCCTCAGGTCCCATGGCAGGTCACTGGCAATCACTGGATTGCGCTCCCCTGCATTCACCCGGCAGATGGATCGCTGCACGCCATTGGCGCTGTTTCGCGCATCGCCCGCGCTGCCATCGAAGTAGCGGGATCGGAAGGGTTTCTGGCCGGCGACGGGCCACCACTCCTACGCCCGGTGGTTCGCGTCAACGGTGAGGTTCGTGATTTCGGGCGGCAAGGCCTCGTCTGGGAGCGGGCGCACGATTGGCTGCCGACTTTTACCTGCCAGCTCGATGGGATCATCGTGCGAGGGACGATCTTCGCCCCTTACGGCCGCGACGGTGACATTGCCGGCGCCATCTACGCGCTTGCGGTAGAGAATCGCGGGTCGGATACGGTGCGAGTGGCTCTGTCCGCCGAAGGGGTGCTCGGGCATCGACAGCTGCGCGTCCGCACTCCAAGAGCGGCAGTTGATGCACACCGGGTGACGCGCGACGGAGACGTCGTGCTACTCGAGGGCACGGCGCTGCCGGGGTTTCTTGCTTTGGCCCTGGCCGCCGATGGGGACTCGCTCATCGAGATCGGAAGCGGGGGAGGGAACGGCTTCTCCATTACGCGCGACCTCGAGGTGGAACCGGGCGGCCGGGCAACCGCCGCGTTCTATATAGCCGCCGGTCCGGAGCGCGACGGAGCACGTGCCACGGCTAGCGCCATGCGCCGCCGAGGATGGAGCGAGCTCCTCACCGTGACTCGTGAGGCACTCCAGACCCTGGAGCAAACGGTGGGACACGAGGGGTTGGACCGGCTGATCAACCGCAACTTGCTGTTCGCCTATTTCTTTGGCGTCGCCCGGGCGCTGGATGATGCGCACTTCTATATGATGCGCACCCGGGCACCCTGGCACGCGCACGGTGTGACTGCGCGCGACTGGGAAGTGCTCGCCTGGACGCTGCCGGCGGTGCTGCTCGCCGACCCCGCACTCGCCCGTGAGCTTCTGCTGCGCGCCTGCGAGCTCCATGGCTACGCACCCGGAACGGGCGTGAACTACTTCGACGGCACACTGTTCGAGGCAGGTTTTTCACTGGAAGGCGCCTGTTCCTACGCGGTGGCGATCGATCGTTATGTCAGGGAGACCGAGGACGACCACATCGTCGAGGAGCCGGCGGTGGCCGACACGCTCTACAACTGCCACGACGATCTCGTCGCCCGGCGCGATGAGCACATCCCCCTCTACTCCACCGAAGTAATGCTCGACGGACAGCCGGCGCCTCATCCGTTCACACTGCACGGCAACGCCGTCGCATCCATGGCGCTCGATGTTCTTCGTCGAACGCTGGATGAGGAGTCGGCTAAGCGCGTCGCCGATCCGGACGCGGTTCGCGCCGCAATCCTGCGCCACTTCTCAGTCGACCGCGGTGGCAAGCCTGTGTTCGCCTCTGCCGTAGACCTGAGTGGGCGAGCGGCCAGCGACGAGGGGAGCCGCGTGCACGCTCTGTGGTTGCCGCTGTACGAGGTCGTGGAGCGCCACGACTCCACCTACCGGCGTACGGTGAAGGGCGAAGGGCACTCGCCTTCGCTGGCCGAGCAGTGCGGGCGGCTCATCGGGCCCGACGCGGCCGACGTGCTAGCGTGGTTCAGGCGCGCACCCCTCGACAATGGTCTGGCCGCGGAGATCGTCGATGACGAGGGGCGGGCCGTCGAGAATGGAGGTGATGCCTCCCTCGCCGGGCTGCTCGCGTGGAGCGTCTGGTACGCCATTCACGCGCTGGGAGTAAAAGCCTGACCGGACCTGATCGCCCGGACATCGAGCGATTCTCCCCAGTGAACATTCGCGTCGCGCATCGCGCGTCGCTCACCCCTCGATACAACATGCCGGGAGCGGGACTCGAACCCGCATGGGGTTTCCCCCACAAGATTTTAAGTCTCGTGCGTCTACCGATTTCGCCATCCCGGCAAATCCAAGAACCCCAAGCGCTTCAATCAGCTCATGTTATACATCACATGAGCACTCTGAGTGTTAAGCGTCCCAAGCTGCCGACTCGAAAAAAACGGGAGCGACACCCCTCCGCTCCCGTCTCTTAATCGTAGGCTCCTCAGAGCGGGAAACGGGACTCGAACCCGCGACCCCAACCTTGGCAAGGTTGTGCTCTACCAACTGAGCTATTCCCGCGTGCACGCAAAATATAGAGATGCCATCAGGAAAGGAGAAACAAGAATCAGGAAATAGGAATTAGGAATTGGGAAATAGGGGTGGTGTGCGTCGATTTGGTGGGAGTGGCGGCTGGATCCCGCGATGTCCTCAACGCGTCAGGTGCCTTCCGCATCTTTCCCGATTCCTGCCGCTACGCATTTCAATCGACGCACACCATCCCTATTTCCCAATTCCTGATTCCTAATTCCTTTTCCTATTTCCTGCGAAGAGGCCGCCGCCCATTGGGCAGCGGCCTCCGCGCATCAAACGCCAATTCCTAGTTCCTATTTCCTACTTCCTACTTTCCTATTTCCTCACGGAAGATTCAACGTCACGAACACTGAATCGCCGGCGAAAGAACCATCCGGCCGCTCTACCGCCGTGATCGTGATGTCTTCTGTATCGACGATGGTGGTGCCTCCAAACGGAATCAGATTCACTGTGTAATCGCCGACGGGGACCGTGCGAATGAGGAACTTGCCGGACGCATCCGTTATGTTGACCAGCACCGGACTCGTTTGCCCGCGCCCAGTGAGAAACACAGTATTCGAATCGAGCCTGCCCGATCCGGTAACCTGCCCGGCGAGTCTTCCCGGAGCAGCGTGCCGGCTGGATATGGACGTCGGGATGTTGGCTGCAAACACCTCCGCCGTGGATGCGCGCGGCGCGGGGCCCGAGCCCTTTGGTTCCAGGGTAATAACCAGCCGCTGGTAGTTGTCTGGACTCTCAACCGCGGCGCGAATGTAGCCTTCCACAATGGCTACATCGGTCAGGAAAGTACCATCCTCCACGTCGGCGTTAACGAGCGAGCGCCTGTCTGGTGGTGGCGTCGTCAGGCCGCCTATCCGCTGCTGAATGTCGGTGCGTGAGTCGATCATCCACGCGACGTACTGGAAGCCGTGCGGCGGTCGAAGAATTCGCTCGAAGTTGGCAATGAACTCGTCGCCCCAGAATGCCGCATTCGTCGAGCTTCCAGTGATCACCCATGGTTGGCGAACGGCGGAGTTGAGCGACCAGGTCCCGAAAGTCAGGTTGCCGCTGCTTATCCGCCGGGAGAGAAATCCGAAAGGCTCATCCGCGCCGATCGTAGTATTACCCGGAGTCGTAGTCGCAACCACGACCACGTGCGAGTACGCCGCGATGCTGCCGCCGATGTCCGCATCGGTGATCGTCAACTCGACCTGGCGATTACCACCCCAGGCATCGATGACGGTAGCGGCCGTCGTGTCCGCCGTCGTATCGGTCAGGACCGAGTCGCGGGTGAGCGGCCGATTCTGCAGCGTCGTAACCACCAATTGGCCCGATCCGACAACCGCACTGTTACTCGCCGAATCCACCAACACCACCTGGTATACTGTTCCGCTGGGGAGCGGCGGCAGATTGGCGAACCTGATCACCATCGTGTCGCGTGCGGCGTTCAGGGCAACGTTGGCGCTGGGATTGGCCGGTGTCGCCGGCTGCAGCTCGATGTCCAGCAGTGGCGGCCCTATCTGGCTGGCGGGTCCCGAAATGTCGTCCTGTGAGCAAGCCAGCGCCCCCAGAACAATCGCGGTCAAGCCAATCGCCGCTACGCGCGATCTATGAGAGAAAATTCTCATGGTACAGCTACCTCCGGCTCGGCGACGCCGCTCCGGTTGGGCACGTAGGTGAAAACGATCGATGCCTGAATGTTGTGGATGGTGCTCTTGGCAGGGTCGGGCGGTGGAAGCACGTCCCGAACGATACTGTCGTGCGTATACCCAACGGTTGGATCCAGCCGGTCCCGCTCGTAGTCCATCAGTAGCATGTCGCGAGCTTCGACCCGGAAGCCGAAGTTGCGACCGACGGCGTATTCCAATCCTCCGCCAATAAGACCCATCGGCTTGGTATAGGCCTCGGACCTCACGTTCTGGCGTGAGTCGAGAAAGGTTGTATAAGCGCCGCCGCCCCCCATTCCGTACAGTCTTACCCTGCCAAAGGAGTGGCCGAGGACGCCCTGCAGGCCGTACTGCAGCATCGTCACGCGCTGCGAAACCGTTGAAAGAAAGGTTGTGTCGCCGAAATCGAACGCGACGACGGGAAACTGATCGCCGCGAGTCTTCGGTCGCGCTGCAGCGAACGTGAAGCCGAGTCCGACATCGAGCCCGCCCAGTCCGAGGTTCGCCAGCCGGTAGACGGCATCGACTCCGATGAAAGGTTCGTTCTCGAGCGCCGAGGCATCGCCATACTGCGTGTAGCCAGCGTGCGCACCGACGGTGAATTGGTTAGGCACCTGCGCCGCCCCGGCGGTGGCGCTCAGCGCCACCGCCACGACGGCTGGAATCAAGTATTGTCGCATTATGTGGGGGTCTCCGCCTGTCAGTTGCCGATGTCGAAGCTGAGCACCTGATTGTTCTGGAGCTCGCCCATGATCACGTAGCCGTAGTCCAGCGTCATCCGACGGCCGAGAAACGGCAGCTTGATACCGCCTCCGAACGCGAAGCCGTCCTGGAACTCCCATGGCCCATCCTGTTCATTGAAAAATTTCTTTCCGACTCGCGCGAAGTATGACTCCTTGAATCCATACTCGACGCCTATCGAGGTCTGAAGGTCGGTATCGATCGCATCCTTGAATGCGGCCTCGACGGTGATCTGGTGATCCGGATTCTGGCCGAACAGTGCCTCTGCATCTCCGTAGAGCTGGGAGAGCAGGCCGAAGTTGAAGCTCGTCGGCATTTGCACGTCGCGGGTATTGAACACTATCGGAACATCACGCCCCGTGGGCTGGCCATTGTAGCGCGGCTGGGTGATAGCACGCTCGACCGCCGGACCGCTGAAGCTGCCGGTCGACCCCATGTTGAGAATTCCCGCCGCGACGGTCAGCCCGTACAGACCGGTGTTAAAGCGTGTCGAGACATCGAATCCGATGAAGCTGTTGTGCGACAGCTCGATGCCCTCCTGAACGTAGCGCGCACCAATTGCGGTCGTCAGGCGATCGGTGACGTTGCGAGCGTAATGCAGCGCCGCCGCCGTACCTGTCCAGCTGAACTCGCCTGCGAGAACGGGATCGTTGCCCTGCGGCGCCCGCTCGGTCGTGTACCCCATCTTTCCTGATGAGAACTGATGAACCGAGACTCCGATCGCACCCTGGCCGATCGGAACGGACAGGGCTCCCGCAACGTCCCGAATCCCTGAATTTCCGTACAGTCGTGTGTAGCTCAGGAACACGCTGAGCTGCTCGCGCCCTGCGACGTTGGCGGCATTCCAGAACAGCGCCGATGGCCCCTCGACGGAGGCGATGCTCGCGCCGGCCAGGGCGTTTGCGCGCGCACCAACCGGAATGTGAAGGAAGTTCGCGCCGCGAGTTCCAACGCGTGTCGTCCGGTCCGCGTCGCCCGGCACGATGGTCGATCCCGGCAGTCCCTGCGCGTGGAGCACTGTGCTCCACGCGAGGGGCAGGATCATGGCGGACAGCCGAAGCATTTTATTTCGCATAGATCCCTCTAATGGATGATTACGAACTTGCCGAGTTTTTCCTTCTTGCTGCCGCCGATTTCGGTGCTTACCACGAACACGTAGAACCCTGGACCGATCTCCAGATCCTCACGAGTCCTCATGTTCCACGCAAGGTCGCCGGTCGATTGGCAAGCCGAAGTACTGACGGTCGCCGTGCAGTTGCGCTCGAGATCCGCTTCCGTCCATACGAGTTGCTGCACGAACTGACCGGACGCGGTGTAAATGCGCACAGTACCTCGTGCCGGCAAGGCCGTGAACATCAGCCGCTTGACGTTATCTACCTGTTCGTACTGCGAGAACATGACGTACGGATTCGGCACCACGGCAACGAGTCCGAGGTCGCCCTCGGTCAACGCCGTGACCCGTTCACCAGCCACGTCAGGCAGAACGTTCAAGTCGATCGTCAACAGGTTACCCAGCTGAGCATAGTAGAGCACTTCGTAAGTCACGTCTCTATGCGCTGCCGTGTAGCCAGAACCACCCACTCCAATGACGGGATTGCAGCTGAACGTTCCGCTGGGAACCGAGCATCCGATCCGGGTCGGCCCCCACGTGACGCGATTGAAGCTCGCTGAGTCTGCAACGCCACCACTGATGATGATCGTGTCCTGACCGGCGCTGTTCTTCACCAGCTCTCGTATGGTCTCGATGAAGTACAACCTTTCACCGGGCACCCACTTATCGTCAGGTGTGTCCACTCGGATGGTGTCCGACGAAGTCCCGAGCACCACCGTACTGGGACGTTCACTCTTGCGCACCGCGATCTTTACCGGTTCACCGCGTCCGTTGACCACCGTGAAGGGCAAGGAAAGCACTGCGAGATCATCCGCGTCCAGCGATGTGCCAAGAGTTCGATTCAGCACGGCTGCCGCCGAGTCGTCGGCGACCGTCGTGCTCGCCGTGGCACGCGCCGCCAGCGACGCATCCACCGCCGTCTGCAACCCATCCGGGTTGCTGAAGTTCAGTGTGAACGGCGAGCCCGGACCCCACTCCTTGTCGGTGAAATTGATTCTGTACAGCCCATACGCCCGCGGCGATCTGGCAGTCGCCTGGGCAGACAGCCACCCGATGTTCGGGTCGGAATTCGTGCTCAGCACACCGTGCACAGGATCCACCCACCGAGTCGAACCACTGTTCAGCGTTTGCGGCGTGCCCGTTGAGTAGTTCACCACCAGACCTGGGTAGTCAGCACGTGCAATCGTACGGTCCGGCGTCCACTGCGATCCGAGAGAGTCGGTAACGAAGAACGGACGTCCATCTGAGATCAGCGTGGCCTGCACTGCTGAGCTGTATGCGTACCGTACTACCCTGCTTGTTCCGCCGACGGCGAGAGTGTCCGAATCCACTGCGAACAATCCTGCCGCGTCCACTCTGAACGACGGGTCGCTCACCACGAATCGCCGGCTGCTTACTATCTGATCCGGGACGCCACCGCTGCTGTTAAGATCGAACAGGGTAACCACGGTGCTATCCACTGCCGCCGTGGTCGAATCACTATCGAATACTTCGACGATTGCACTATCGGACAGGATGATCTGTGTGGAAATCGGGGCCGTGCCCCTCACCTGTTTCGCCAGCCGGAAGCTCAAAGCGTACGCTGCGGTGGTATCGCGGTTAGTGCCCAGGAGCTGCACGGTCGAGGCAACGCTGCCCGCCTGACGGCTCGCCGGAACGTAGACCACCGCCACGTTAGGATTGGACGTGTTAGTCGAAAGGCCGTTCGCCACCGCCGGCCGGATGATCAGGGAATCGGCGACCACCCCACCGCTGCCGTCTCCCCTCAGCGTCTTGAAGATGGCCGGGTACGACTTGGCCGCGAACACATAGGTGTATGTGAGACCGCCAGTAACGCCACCATCGGTGAACTGCGTCGGGAACCGGCCGTTCGAACCCCGAGTCATTATTCCGTACGCCTGCCACGGGAAACCGGGGATCACACCATCCACGCCGCGTGCCGGTGCCGGCGTGCAGGCGAACGCAGACGTGTTGGTCCAGGTGAGACCATTGTCGCAGCTCTTGAACACATAAATGGTGTCGACCACACCAATGGCGGTGCCAGTCACGATGGTGCACAGAGCCGGATCGTAGTTGCCCGGGCTGCAGGCGGCGACGGTAGCCGCACTTGTATCATTCGGCACCGTGTCCCTCAACGCCGTACCGAACGGAAGGCCGCGCGAGCGAATGTCATTCACCAGCGTGGGGTTCCGAACCTTGAGATCGACCAGTTGGGGATCTGTCGCCTCTCTGAGCTGAGTGGCTTGAGCAATCAGGAACGGGTCTACCTGGTTGTTGATGCTCTCGTCCAGGTACATTCGGACGAAAGTATCAAACTGTCGGTTCCCTCCCGTCACTTCCGCCGAGAGCACGTTCGGCATCTGAGGTGGCTCGGCGCTCAACCAGAACGTCTGGTACGTCTGGAGGATCGTGTTCACTGCCCGTTCTACCGAGATCGAGTCCGGCTCGAGTGTGAACGCTGTAACCCACTCGACAGTGTCTTCCGCCGCGAGCTTGAACGGCCCGAACCCCATGTGAATGGCGTTATGCACGCGGTTCGGAAAACCGCCCGGCAAGGTATCGGTGAACCTTTCCACGCAGCCGTTCACATGACACGAGGTCACGAACAGCGTATCGGGGTTGCCGTCGTGGTTGTAATCCCACGGCGCCGATCCATCGCCCGCCGAGCCAGGCACGTAATAGTTGAAGTTCCCCTGCCGGCCGCTCCCGCTCCATCGCAACGGCCAGTCCTCATTGTGAAACAGGTCGAAGTACTGTAGCTCGGTGAGCTGGCCCGCCGTCACGCCTCGTCCCGCGAGCGCGTCCTGCGCAATGTGCGCATAGGCTCCGAATGAAGCTTGCACGTTGCCGGCGAAGAACTGGTCCTGCGCGCAGCTGAAGCCGCAGCCGTTGGCCTGGTTGAAGGTGATAGTGTCGCCAGCGTTCGGATGCCCGGGGAAATAGAAGGGCGATTCCGGATCAGTGAACTTCTTGTTGCGAAGGTCACCGATCGGGCTCTTGAGCGTTACGGCGGCAATCGCGCCGCGCCGCATGCCGCGGTCACCGTGGGTGTTCGACAGGCATGCGCGAATGTTGGTACCGGCAGTGTATCCACCGGTAACGTTGGAACCGTGAACGCCACCGTAGCAGTTCTGCGAGTTCACGTTCGGATTCGACATGAAAATCGCGCCCTTTTCCGGCACGGCATAGAAACCGCCGGCCTGTGTAGAGAATGACGGACGGGGCATGACGCCGATATACAGCGAGTCGTAATCGAGCGGAACGCCGTACACATCGGCCGAGTTGTTGATGATCAGCATCTTGAAGAAGATCACCTGCGACAGGGCGGGCACGGCGTATGTGAATGCCTGGAAGGCGAACTCGAGTCCGAATGGATATCCTTCCAACCGTATCTCGCCTGTCCCGCCTGGCACCACAGGACCGAACCGCTGGAGCACTTCGCGTCCGTAATCGACGAAAGATCCATAGGTCTGGAACGATCCGTGAATCCTGTCGAGACGCTCGGAATCAGGGATCCTGAACTCGTCGAACGTGAACTCCGCCGGGTTCTCGTTAAAGAGGCGTACCCAGGTGGTGTCGGCTACCAGACGCTGTCCTTCGAACCCCAAAGCAGGATTTGGCCAGGTCGGTGGGCAGTCGCTGCCAGCCAACAAAGGGATACCAGCGTCGAGGAAGCCGTTGGATAGGGTGCTGTTGTCCAAACAGGTGCCGGTCCCTTCCTCTGAGACTGCGCCGGAGTGGAGCGTTCCGACCGAACCATCCTTTCCGCTGAACTGCCACTGCACCTCCGGCGTCCAACGCTGGAAAGCCATGGCCGCGGACCAGCCACCGCCCCTCGCATTCTCCAGGCTGGGCGCGATGTCGCGGTTGCGCAGCCAATTGCTGCGTGCCGCGGCTACCCACGGTTGCAACTCAAAGAGGAAAGCGCCCCGTGGAATGCTCGGCAGACTTCCGGGGCAGCCGGGCGCCTTACAAGGCACGAAGCCTTCGTTGGCCGTCCACCAGTCTGCGTTGCCAGACACCCGCATACCTGTGGCCGCGTAATCGCCCGCTCCGAATAGCCGGAATCCGCTTGGCCGACGATCCGCCCGCGGATCAGGTTCGGGATCAGCGATTTGTTGTCCCTGAGCAACCGGCACAGCCTGGATCGCGACTAGCGCGCCCACGACCATACCTAGCCGCCGGAACGAAACTGACAAGTGACCCAACATGCAGAAACCCTCGTGTAGGTTGGGAGTCGGCGGCGCGGGAGAACCCCGCGCCGCCAGGTGGGAGAGTTCGATCAAAAGTTGACGCGTACGCCGGCCATTACGGAGCGGCGAGTTCCTACGTACTGAGGCCGGTCAAAGAAGGTCTGCGACTCGCCTTCACCGGTGAAATTGCCGGCAGCGAGGCGGGCCTGCGCCGATGCGCCCCCTTCACAGTTCCCGGTCGTCGCGAACACCTGCACGCAGTTCTTCTTGTCGAGCAGGTTCGTCACGCGCATGAACAAACCGTACTGCGCGTTGGCGACATTAAAGTCCTTACGCGCCTGAAGATTCACGATGAAACTCGACGTCCCGGTTCCACTGTTCCGCTCGAGACGGGAATCAGAGCCGCCAGTGAAGTTGAACTGTGGCGTGTAGGGATAACCGCTCGAGTAGCTGGCCGTCACACCTAACGTCGCATTGCGCAGCAACCCGGCCAGCGGAAACGATGGCAGCTCCTCGCGCACCCGCAACGTGACCGAGGCGTTCGCCGAATGCGTGCGGTCGGCATCGCTTCGCAACTCGCTGCGAGCCGGGATGTCCCCCTCGGACCGTTGCTGATTTTCCAGGTCCGGCGGTGCCGCATTCGTCGTAGCCTGCGAGAACGCATAGTTCATCGAGGCACTCCAGAAGTTCGCCAACCGCCGGCGGAACTCCAGCTCAATGCCACGTACGGTCTTGTAATCCTGGTTCACCAGAACGGTGTACGCCGGGGAGTTCGAGCCGTACGTAACACCGGGATCGAAAATGGCCTGCCCAGCCTCGTTGAAGCCGCCCTGACGAATACCCGTCAGTCCGGCCTGGTCCTTGGAATAGGCCACTACCTGCACACCGAAATTGCGTCCGAACTCGGCCAGGTAGCCAAGCTCGTATGCGCTCGTCTGCTCGGCGCGCAGCTGCGGGTTACCAACCGGTGACTGCGCGGCAAAGGCCGGTGCCGTGACCGTCCCCTCCTGCGCGGTGCCGATTCCCGTACCCTGGTACACGTTCACGTAGAGAGGATTCTGGTAGTACACGCCGAAGTTGAAGAATGCGGACGACCGCTCCGTAACGGGGAAGTTGACGCCGAGACGCGGGCTGAACGCCGACCTCGCCTTGGCCGCACCCATGTCATCCTGGAACGCGATCGACACCGCCGAATCGTTCTTCGAGCGGGCTTCGGGGTGCAGGCAAGCTGCCAACCCGGTGAACGTAGCGTTATCACTCGCCGTGAAGGTCCCGAAGGTCTGGGGAAGACCGAACCGCGTCGGATCGTTGCATACCGTCGCCAACGTGGTGCCGTTGGTAGGATCGCGCGGCGAGTTGAGGAAGGTTCCGGATGCCTGTGCATAATCGTACCGGGCGCCCAGCCGGACCGTTAGGAAGTCATACTCGATTCGGTCCTGAATGTACAACGCCGCATCCCATGGCTTGGCCGCGAAGTCCGACGGCTGCAGGAATGTGGAGTTGAGTCCAATGTCGCGTACTTCGCGGAACTCTATGTCGTGACCCTGATAGAAAACGCCGACGGCGAGGTTGTGGTGGTCGGTCGCCTGCAGCTGAGCGTCGGCACGAAAGAGAGTGGTGTTCATCTTGTCGTTGCCGGCGATTTCGTCGGTGCCTTCAGTGGGCGTCAACGCCTGCGGGGTAACGCCCGAGGTGACGAAACGGCCGCTGAAGTTCGTGTCGGCGATCCGCTCGCCCAGACAGATGCCGGAGAAGAACGTGGCGCATGTTTCGCGCGATTGATCGAAGAATCCGCCGACGATCCGGTAATTGAAACGGTTGATCGTCTGCTCGAATTTTCCGGTGTACAAGCGACGGCGCTGCGTAATCACCGCCGGGTTCACGTACTGATAACCGGCAAACGTGCCGTCGGCAACGCGGCCCTCGGAATTGAGGTAGTCGTATCCATAAAACGTGTCGCACACGTCGCCGACATCGACGCTCGAGCCGTACCGTCCCTGGTAAGCGTCGACGCATGCCTCGGCCATGTTGAAGCCGGTGAACATCCAGTCGAAAGGCACATTCATCCTCGAGCGCTCGTAATCGATCACTCCGGCGCTCAGCTTCGTCGTCGGCGTGAATAGATATGTGAGCTTGCCGAACAGATCGCGCTCTTGATCAAAGCCCATCGCGCGCCAGCCGGGAAGGATGTCCTGCGCATCATCGCCGCGGCTGAATGTGTCGACCTGGATCGGATTGAAGATCGAGTTATCGAATTCGAGCACACGCAGCGCTTCGTTCTGCGTTCGGCCGGCGACCACGAAACGAAGCTTCTCGTTTGTAGCGGGAACGGGACCGGAGAGATAGCCCTCGACGAAGTCGTAGCCGCGCAGATCGTCGCTCGTATTTCCGAGTGCGCCGCCCACCCGCGAGGTCTCATACTCGATAGAGCCGGCTAGGTTGGTGCCGCCTTCCTTGGTAGCGATGCTCACCACCCCGGAGAGGGCGTTCCCGTACTGCGGCTCGAGACCGCCGCGAAAGGTCGCGACGTTCTGCACAGCGGCACGCGTCAGATCGAGCGAGTTGCCGCCGAACAGGAAGTTGTTTACCGGAATGCCATCGATCAGCGTGAGGGTCTCGCCGGCTCGGCCGCCACGGATGATGTAGGGCGACGAAGCGTTCCGTCGCGATGAGGTGAAGGATGTGAGATCCGTCGAAACGAACGGGATCTCAGAGAAGCCCGACTGGAGCGCCAACGCCTCCTGCACCGATCGCACGGGGAGCGACTCCAGTTCCTCCGTCGTGATCTGCGACGTCGTGCTGCTCGACTGCAGCTGAACCAGCGCGTCTTCGCTCGCCACGATGCGAACGTCTTCGATCTGCTGAGTGGCCGCGGACAGCTGGAAATGCTGCTCGCGCGTGACGTCGATCAGGATCTGCGCCTGCGTCTGCTGCGTCTGATACCCGATGCGCCGCGCCTGCACCGTGTAGGTGCCTGGTGGGATGGCGATAATGAAGAACCGCCCATTCGCCGACGTGACGTTGCCATACCCGGTACCTTGGAGCACCACCTGAGCACCTTCAACTGGTGCTCCCGACTGCGCGTCAGTAACGACGCCGGTCAACTTCCCCGTCTGTGCGTCCACGCGCGACGCGGCGGTCATTGCCACGAGCGCTACAGCTGCGCACAACGTGGTCCTGCCTAGAAACGACGAGATAGAACGCACGGACACCCTCCGAGCTGGGGGACTGCAATGAGAACTCAACGAGAATCGATCGCTGAGAATCTGAGGGGGCACCTGCCTCGAAAACGCGATGGCCGAGCACTTTTCCATGGCGGGGGGCGCCTGGAGAAGTACCTCAGCAGGTCATAGTAAGATTGCCCGCGGCACGGGATTGTCAAGGAGTTTCTTCGAGCGGAATTCGAAGACATCCGTGTCTCGCAGCGAGTATGTCATGCAAACGTTCGCACAAAGTTCACGCTGGGTCAGGAGCGGCATTGCAGCACGACTTCGTTCGCGCTCCCTGGAGATGGCCGCATTTAGATTCCATCACGATCATGCATCTCCACGGGTCATGCGCCGTCGATCCTTTATGAATAAAGTGTCGTGACGTTCACCGTTCGCGGCTCGCTCACCGTTCCCGGCGACAAGTCCATCTCCCATCGCGCACTGATGCTCGGCGCGCTGTCGGAAGGCGTTTCCAGCATCACCGGCTTACTGGAGTCCGACGACATACGCGCGACAACGGGAGCGCTCAACTCCTGCGGAGTCAGTACGCAGACCATCGCGGGAACGCTTCGGGTCACAGGCGTCGGAAAGCGAGGCCTGCGTTCTCCGTCGAGCGACATCGACTGCGCCAACAGTGGAACGAGTGCGCGATTGCTCGCCGGAATTTTCGCCGCCCACGACTTCACCACCCGACTGGTCGGCGATGCCAGCTTGAGCCGACGCCCAATGCGCCGGGTGGCACGCCCCCTCGAAGCAATGGGAGCAACGCTGCGATCGGAAAACAACGACGGCCTTCCGATGCGAATCGTTGGCGGCTCTCTGCGCGGCATCGACTGGGTGAGCGAGACAGCTAGTGCGCAGGTCAAGAGTGCGATACTGCTTGCCGGTTACAACGCGTCAGTGCCGGTATCGATCGTTGAGCCGTTCCGTTCGCGCGATCACACCGAAAGGATGATGCGCGCCTTTGGAGCGCGCATCGAGAACACGGCTCGAGACGTTTGCTTCATCCCCGATGGTTCGCTTCGGCGGTTCGATCTCACGATTCCCGGCGATGTCTCATCGGCAGCTTTCTTCGTTGCCGCGGCGATGCTGGCGAGCAGGGGAGAGTTGCGGCTGCTCGGCGTGGGGCTCAACCCCACACGCACCGGGTTCCTCGATCTTGCGCGACGAATGGGCGCGCGGATCGACATCGAGGATTCGCGCGACGAGGCGTGCGAACCGCTAGGCACGCTGGTGTGCCGCCCGGGCTCGCTAGAGGGCATAACGGTTGGCGGCCCGGAGGTGCCTGGTTGCATCGATGAGCTTCCACTGATAGCGGTTCTTGCTGCGCGAGCCGAGGGCGAGACGATCGTGAGCGGTGCCGCCGAGCTGCGCGTAAAGGAGAGCGACCGCATCTCCGCGGTCGTCACCAACCTTCGGGCGTTAGGTGCGCGAGCCGAGGAACGGCCGGATGGATTCGTCGTCGCCGGAAGCGATGCTCCCCTCCGGGGTCTCGTTCGGACTCACGGCGATCACCGCATAGCGATGGCCTTCGGCGTGCTCGCGGCACTCCCCGGTAACGAGATAACGATCGACGATCCGGCGTGCGTAGGGGTGAGTTATCCGGGGTTCTGGGATGATTTGAGGCTCGTCACGAGATGAGAGATGCGAGTTGCGAGGAAAAGCGAAGGCGAATTTCCATTCGAGTCTGTGCCGGTCTGACGCGGCTCGTGCTGCCGACTCAAGGTAGAGTTCGTCCTCGCAACTCGCACCTCTCATCTCCTGGGATGCTCTCCCGGCGATGATCATTGCCATAGATGGTCCCGCCGCGTCAGGCAAGTCGTCCACCGCGGCGTGGGTCGCCGAGCGGCTGGGCTTCGGGCACGTCGATTCCGGGGCGCTGTATCGGGCGGCGGCATTTGCGGCGGCCGAGTCAGGTGAGCCGCCTGACGCGTGGACTCCGGAATCGGTGCTGCGCGCGGCAGCCGGCATCCGGCTCATCCCGGAAGGCGGCTCGTTCACGCCGGCTCGTGGCGACAGGACCTTCGGCGAGGAAATCCGCGGCGCCGAGGTCACCCGGCACGTTTCACGGGTGGCTTCCATGCCGCCCGTTCGCGACTGGGTCAACGCGCGTGTGCGCGAGGCGGCTGCCGGGCGCGACGCCGTAATCGACGGACGCGATATCGGAACGGTCGTCTTTCCCGATGCCGACCTCAAGATCTTCCTGGTCGCCGACCCATGGGAGCGCGCCAGCCGCCGGCTGGTGCAGCGGCTGTCCCGCCGTCCCTCGGATGAGGAGATAGCCGCGGAAACCGAACTATTGGTCCAGCGCGACTCCCTCGATGCTACTCAGACGATTCAGGCGCGTGACGCCGTCTTGCTCGATACTACCTATCTGACGCAGGCGGAGCAGGTGGATAGGATAGTGGCCTTGGCGAATAGTAAGACCAGGAAATAGGAATTAGGAATTAGGAATTAGGGACGGAGTGCGACCGCGCTTTTGACGCGGCCGCCTTGGAATGATCGCGACACCAGAGTCACCGCCATTCCAGCCGCGCCGGAGGCGCAATCCGCCCCTATTTCCCATTTCCTATGTCCTATTTCCTCTACTCTTCCTTCCTCTTTTCCCGCCGCCAAACTATAGTTCACGGTTCCACAAGAGCCACGGCTCCTTCTTTTTTCCCCCTTTCTCGGCGCGGCGAGAGACCTTCCGCGTGCTCGGAGACCCCTTTCACATGCCTCAGCTCGACACGCAGGACGAATTCGATATCGCGCGCGAGAAGCGCGACAAGCAGAAGAGCCAACTGCGCCCGCTCGCCACCCACGACCACCGCTGGGAAGAGGACGAGTATTCCGCCGAAGAGCTCGAAGTAATGATGGAGCTCTACTCGGGGACTCTCGAATCCATCGAGGAAGGCGAGATCGTCAAGAGCACCGTGCTCGAGATCCGCGACAACATGGTCGTGCTCGACATCGGCTTCAAGTCCGAAGGAACCGTTCCCCTCGAAGAGTTCAAGGACCTCCCCGATCTCAAGCCCGGCGATGAGGTCGAGGTGCTGCTCGAGCACCTCGAGGATCAGGAAGGTTCGGTCGTGCTGTCGAAGAAGAAAGCCGACTTCATGCGGGTGTGGGAGAAGATCCGCGTCGCCTACGAGAGCGATCAGCCGGTCGAAGGCACTCTCGTCAAGAAGATCAAGGGTGGCGTGGTCGTCGACCTCATGGGCGTCGATGCGTTCCTTCCGGGCTCGCAGATCGCGCTCCGTCGCGTGCCTAACATCGATGAGCTGCTCGGGCAGAAGTACGAGTTCAAGATCATCAAGCTCAACAAGCGCCGACGCAACATCGTCGTCTCGCGCCGCGTCATTCTGGAGACCGAGCGGGCCGGCAAGCGCGAGAAGCTGATGAAGGAGCTCGCCAAGGACCAGGTACGGAAGGGCGTCGTCAAGAACATCACCGATTTCGGAGCGTTCATCGACCTGGGCGGCGTCGACGGGCTTCTGCACATCACCGACATGTCGTGGGGACGCATCTCGCATCCGTCCGAGATGGTGCAGATCGGCGCCGAGCTCGAGGTCAAGATCCTCGACATCGACTGGGACCGCGAGCGCATCTCGCTCGGGCTCAAGCAGCTCCAGCCGTATCCGTGGAAGGACGTCGCCGAGAAGTACCCGGTCGGCACGCGCGTCCAGGGCAAGGTCGTTTCGATCACCAACTACGGCGCTTTCATTGAGCTCGAGCCGGGGATCGAAGGACTGGTCCACATCAGCGAGATGAGCTGGACGCGCAACGTCAGGCACCCCAGCAAGCTCGTCTCGATCGGCGAGATCATCGAGGCGGTAGTGCTCAAGGTCGATCCTAACGAAGAAAAGATCTCGCTCGGTATGAAGCAGACCGAGCAGGACCCGTGGGTGGTGCTGCCGCTCAAGTACCCGATCGGCACGCGCATCAGCGGCAAGGTGCGCAACCTGACGAGCTTCGGCGGCTTCGTCGAGATCGAGCCCGGCATCGATGGTCTGGTGCACATCTCCGACATGAGCTGGACCAAGCGCGTG
>JBGTNB010000438.1:0-5032 GCA_041743285.1 Gemmatimonadaceae bacterium | reverse complement strand
CGGCGGCAGTGCTGACGCTCGCAATGGCCGCATTCACACCAGGCGCCCGCGCATGGCGCACCGAGCAGCTGGCGGAATCGGAGCTCCGCGGAAGGACGGCCGAGCAGCAGAGGATCGCCCTTACCGCGAGGGAGCTCGCTCGCGTAACCGATGCGCTTGCGGAAGGTACGGTCTTCTTACGGCATCGCCGCTCGCATCTCGCTCTGCTCTCGAGCCTGACTACGGCGCTCCCCCCCGACGCATGGATCACCGCGATCAAGACCGATTCGGCCGGCGGACACATCGTCACCTCCGCAAGTCGAGCCGCCGCGGTACTGGCCGCAATGGACAGCGTGGCCGGAATCGGTGGTGCCGAGTTGCTAGGACCGGTTACGCGCGAGGTAGTGGGCGCGCGTGAGGCCGAGCGGGCGACGTTCCGGTTTCGGTGGGATGACGGCGACTGCGCGTTTCGAGCCGCGCATTGCGCGGCAAGTGCAGAGGCGCGGCAATGAGCTTCGCCAGGATTAATCAGCGGGACCGGTGGGCACTCGCCCTCGGCGCCATCGTGATCGTTGCGACACTCATCGGGGCGCGTGGAGTTCCCACCCTCATGTCATGGACCAGGGAGCGGCAGTCATCGGCGGCCGAGCTTACTGCCGAATTACACGGACTACGGCACGCAGTAGCAACGCAACGCGAGCGTCGCGCGCAGCTTGCAGCAGGTACCGCGTCGCTGTCGCGACTCGAGACGGGACTGCTCGCCGGAGCCACGCCGGCAAGTGCGGCGGCCGCGCTCGCACAGTTCGTGGGGCATGCGGCGGACAGTTCAGGGGTCCACGTCCGCTCGACCCAGGTGCGAGGTGACACCGCGCGCACGGGAGCCGTGTTCGCTCCGGTGTCCGTGCGTATCGATGCGACGGCGGACGTACGTGGTCTGACCAACCTGCTCGCCCGGCTGGAGCGCGGCCCCATGGTCCTAGTCGTTAGGGTGCTCAGTATCACCCAGCCGGAGCCAAATGCAGAAATGGAAGCCTTAGCTGTGGAGTTAACGGTGGAAGGATTGTCGCGCCCCGGCACCAAGGGAGGATCATGAAGCCTCACACATTCGAGCGGCTGCTCTGGGCGAGCTCGAGCACATTCCTCACGATTGCCGCGGCGGCCTGGTTTGCAACCGGTCCTGGAACCCCCGAACTGCCTAATGGCGCCGCGCGTGCAGTAGTCACGAATACCGGTCAAGATTCCTCTACGCGTCCTGTCCGCGTCGTGGCGCTCGCCAATGGCATTGTCGAACGGGACCCGTTTCGACCGGACCGCCGTCAAGCGCCGCTCCCCTACTCGCCTTTGGCGGACGGAATGCCGGCACCACCGCCTTCTCCACCAGCGCCTCCCAAACCCGCGCTCGTGCTGCGCGGTACCATCGGCGGCCCGAGGTGGGAAGCGCTGATCGAAGGAATTCCCGGCCGGCAGGGAAGCACACTCGTCAGGCATGGCGACACCCTCGGCGGCCTCAAGATACGCCGGATCTCACGCGACACCGTCGTGGTGCGCGGCATGGACACCACCTGGACCCTGACCGTGAAGCGCACATGGCCGTGACGGAAGTTCTTGATTCTTGGAGGCGGGCGGCATGTCTCGCGCTGCTCATCGCATCGGCAACATCGCCTGTCAGCGGCCAGGAGCGGGATTCAGCCGTCGTCGCAACGAACGACAGCGTGACCATTCGTCTGGTCGATGTCGATCTACGCGCCGCAGTGCAGGCCCTCGCTCGATTCCTCGATCGCCCGGTGGTGTTTTCCGGCCTGGAGGGACAGCGCGTGACCTTGGAGACGCCGGCTCCGGTGCCGCGCGAGAGTGTGCTCCCGCTGCTGCGCGGCATGCTCGAAAGCCAGAACATGGAGCTCGTCACCGATACGGCGCTCTACCGCATCATCGCGAAGGCACCTGCTCGCCCGCCCGGCGCAATGGACGTCCCGTCAGGAGTACCGCGGCCACAGGGCACCATCCAGCTGTACGTGATCCGCCTATCCCACGCCCGCGCCTCCGATGTAGCGGCCACGGTGAACGCGCTCTACGGGAGAGCGAGCGCCGTCGGCGAGTTAGGTGCACGTCCGGCTACGCTCAACGAGCAACTCCGCCAGCAACAGATACCACCCACGGACGTGGGACCTCCGCAGGCGGTGGCGCAGGTGGCTGGGCGCCAAGCGAGCCTGACGGGCGACGTAACGATAGTCCCGGACGCCAGCACCAACGCCCTGCTCATCCGAGCGACCGCGGAAGACTTCGAGGTGATACGGGCCGCCGTGCAGCAAGTGGACATCCGGCCACTGCAGGTCTTGATCGAGGTCCTGATCGCCGAGGTCCGGCGGGACCGGAGCTGGTCGTTCGGGGTGGGTGCCGATCTCCCCACGCAACACGTCAAGGGCACGACCAATACCACGATAGGCGGCAGGACGACCGGCCTCGGGTTAGGTGACTTCGTGCTCCGGATCATGAACCTGGGCGGTGTGGACCTGGACGCGACGCTCACCGCGGCAGCAGCGCGTGGCGAGGTGGCGATCCTGAGCCGCCCCGTCGTGCTGGCCACCAATAATGAAACCGCGGAGATCCTCGTGGGGAGTCAGCGACCCTTTATACAAGTCCAGCGGACGCTGCCGACCGATGATGCCGTACGCGACCAGATCGTCCAGTACAAGGACGTGGGCACGCGACTCATCGTCAAGCCGACGATCAGCGCCGACGGCTACGTGACGCTCGAAGTGACGCAGGAGGTCAACTCCGCGACGGCGGAGACGCAGTTCGATGCTCCGATCATCTCGACCCGAACAGTGAGTACCCGGCTGCTCATCAAGGATGGGCAGACGATCGTACTTGGCGGACTCACGGACCGGCAGCGGGACCGGAATCAGGGCGGCGTACCCGTGCTGTCGTCGATCCCCCTGCTTGGCGGGCTGTTTGGCCGGTCGAGCCGAAGGGCCACGGAGACGGAACTGTTTTTGTTCCTCACGCCGCGGGTGATTCGGACGGATACGGAAGCCGACGACCTAACCGAACCTTTGCTAAACAAATCTCTGGAGATACGTCCATGACGGAATTTCGTGTGGAATCGATCATTCTTGGCGAATCGGCAGTGATTCGCGAACTTCGGCGGATGATTTGCCAAGTCGCGCGCGGCAACACACCCGTGCTCATCCAAGGACCGACGGGTTCCGGGAAAGAGCTCGTCGCACAAGCCATTCATCGACTTTCCGGGCGAACGGGACCACTTGTCGCCTTCAACGTGTGTGCGATTGGCGACGGCATGATGGAGGATACACTATTCGGTCACAGCAAGGGTGCGTTCACCGGCGCCATGAGCAACCACGTCGGCCTACTGGCAGAGGCTAATCACGGAACACTATTCCTGGACGAGATTGGCAGCATGGCCGGCACGGTGCAGGCGAAGCTGCTCCGTGTGATTGAGACGCAGGAGTACCGCGTTATCGGGACCTCGTTGGATAGGCGCAGCGATTTTCGCCTCGTCGCCGCATCGAATGAAGCGCTCGATATACTGGTGCGACGGGGGTCCTTCCGCAGTGATTTGATGTGGCGCTTGAGGGGCCTCGTCCTAGAGGTACCTTCCTTGTCGGAACGATTGGAGGACCTTCCGCTACTCGCACGGCATTTCGCCAGCAAAGTTAGTTCGATCGGCGTTAGCGCCTGCGAAGTAACGAGCGATGCTCTCGACGTCCTCATGAGTCATCATTGGAATGGCAATGTGCGAGAGCTTCGCTATGTAATCGAGGCTGCCGCGACACTTTCTCAGACGAGTAGTCTTTATGCATCCGACATCACGCGAGTGCTGACGAACAAGGCGCCGCAGCGGATTGCGGGCGCCAGCTCGGAGCGAGATCGCTTACTGCGGGTACTCGCTTCTGTGGCAGGCAACGTAAGTGCAGCGGCAGAGACATTGGGAGTTCATCGCGTGACCATCTATCGTCGGCTGAAACGGTTGGGGCTTTCGACCCGCGGCACCAATACCAATGCTTCAGGCGCTCCGGTGCAGTTGCACTAACGGCTGCAACAGTTGCGGCCGACTGGTGCAACTGCAACACGATCACCAAGGAGAATCCAGCGCTAAGTGGCAATGCCATAACGAGTTGCCGATTCGTCGGATCCCGGTACGCCTTGTGCCTTTGGCCGAGTGAGCATTGCACGATCTCACATTCGCCGGAGGCATTGTTATGCAAGGGCGCTTCATTCCATTCATGAGTCTGTGTTGCGTGCTGGTCGCGACGAACTTCCTTCGCGCTGCCGCGGATGATCGCAACAGAATGGGCCCCGCTCGAGAGCGACCTACCACTAGCGACTCTTCTATCGGAGAAGGCGCACGCACCGTCACTGCTGGTGGATGTCAGACCTATGTAGCAATCACACAGTCACCTAGCTCACCGCGACACGAGCTGACCGCTGCGGTCACCGTGGAATTTGGTAACGATCCTGTCGGTGAGGGCGGAGGTTTCTGCCTCGAGTATGACCAGGTGAACTCAAGCAGCTTCAGGTTCTACGTGAACGGACAGGACCGCACAAGTTACTTCACGGTGAACTGGGACGGAGCAACATCGACTTCGGTCCCTTTGGTGGACGACACAATGAACAGTCTCGTGGCCCAAATCGACGGCTGGGACTACGATAATATCCCGGGGCTCGACAAGGACACTGCGTTCGTTAACGTCGCGACGCCAGGGTGTCCGACATCGATTCAGATCACACAGGCGCCGAGTGATCCGTATTACCAGCACACCGCGGACTTCCAGGTTACTTATAGCAAGAACCCCGCGCCGCACTGCGCATCGTATGAACTGGCACCCGACTCGAGCACCTTCAAGTTCTACGTAGGCACAGCCGACAAGACATGGCCGCATTTCACGGCAGGGGCGAGCGTGGCACTTGGGGTGGACGTGCCGCTTGTCGATGGACAGACGAACACGTTTCGGGCGGCGGTGACCGGGTACAACGAATACGGCGCGACCCGGCGGGACTCGGTGACGATCACGCGTTTCGTAGATGCGACACC